>JBFKGW010000044.1:0-10172 GCA_041633145.1 Alphaproteobacteria bacterium | reverse complement strand
CCATGACGATCTTAAGCGCCGCCGCCACGTTGTCGTAATTGTACAGCGGCTCACCCATGCCCATCATGACGATGTTGGACAGCTGGCGTTCGTAGATGGTGCGCTGCTCAGCGGTCGGCCATTCGCCCAGATGATCGCGCGCCAGCATGATCTGGCCGACGATTTCGCCCGGCCCCAGATTGCGCACCAGCCGCTGGGTGCCGGTATGACAGAATTTGCAAGATAAGGTACAGCCGACCTGGCTCGACACGCACAAAGTACCGCGGTCTTCTTCGGGGATGTGGACGGTTTCGACCTCGTTGCCGTCGTCCAGCCGGATCAGCCATTTGTGGGTGCCGTCAATCGAATCGAGGTCGCGAGCGACCGTCGGCCGGATAATCGTAAACCGCACGGCCAGCGCGGCGCGCAACGGTTTCGCCATATTGGTCATGGCGTCGAAGTCGGTGACGCCGCGGTTGTAGACCCATTGGAACAGTTGATCGGCGCGAAAGCGCGGCTCGCCCATCTCGGCCAGCGCGGCGGCCATATCGGCGCGGCCCATGCCGATCAGGTTGGCGCGCGCGTCGGTCGCCGGTTCCGGCGGGGCAAATGTGTCAGGTGTTAACGGCATGGCGCTTGAGATAAGGCGCCAGGGGCGTCGGAGCAACCGGAATCAGTAAATCTAAGAGCGGCCGCAGGCCTTGTTGATGGCGCGGTGGGCGGCGGTAACGCCTTTCAGCGAATAGCTGTCGGTGGTCGGATTATTGCGGCTCGACACGCCTTTGACGGTCATGCGCGAGCCCTTGCGCATCGCTTGCACGATGTTAGCGTCGTCGTCGCCCTTGTAGGTCCAAGCGTTGCCATCGCGGGTGAACAGCTGCCATTCCTCACCGCCGACTTTTACCTCGACTTCCGACTCTTTTTTAAAGGAATAGCCGGCATCGACCTGGACGACGTCGAACTCCTTCTTAGCCGGCCGATGCCAAATCAAGAGGAAGATGTCGCCGCGCCGCGAGCGCAGGCTCGCTTCCTTGGGCTTGGAAACGATGTAGCAAAAACGGTCGTCCTTGCCGCCGCGGGTATAGGCTTCCCAATCGCCGAAGCGCCCGATCAGCTTGGCTTCCTGCGCCTGAACCGGCGTATCGGTAATCGCGGCAACCGCCGCCAGCGCAATGCCGGCGAGCAGTCCGAAACGGAAAATGCTGCAAATTTTCATGGCGGCCGTCGTATCAAAATTAAACGAGTCTTGCAAAGGGGCACGCGCATTCAATCGTGTGTGATGGCAAGTTTTTCAGGTCTTGCGCTTGCGCCGGATCACCGGTTCGCCGAACTCGTGTGGCGGCAGGGCCTCGGTGGGCCCGCCCGAGCGAACCGGGCGCGGTGCGTATCGGCCCAAGGTGAGTACGCGATCGTACATGACGATCGCTGCAGCGACGCCAACATTGACGCAGAATTGGGTCGGTATTTTCACCGTATGGTCGCACACGGCGAGCAATTCGGGCGACAGGCTGCCGCGCTCGGGCCCCAACACGTAGGCGCAGCGGCTGGGGTGGCGAAAGCTCGGCAAGTCGGCGGCCTCGTCGATCAGTTCGACCCCCACCAGCGCGCAGCTCTTGGGCAGGCGCAGGCTGGCGACATCGTCGAACTCGTACAGCGGCAGATGCTCCGGCGTATCGGAAGTGTCGGTTTTGCCGCCCTCGTATTGTGGGTAGATCGCGCCGACGGTGAACACGAAACTGGCGCCGAAGGCGTGTGCCGAGCGCATGATCGAGCCGACATTCATCGCCTTCGAGATGCCCTCGACGCCGATGCCGAAATAACCGCGGGTGTTCGCCATGATGGGCGGCAAACTTGCACGGGCGACGGCCACGAGGCAAGGTGAGCCGGGCCGAAACGGATTTGGCAGGGACGGGAAAATGCGCGCGATTTTGTGCCACGACTGGGGTGAACCCGACACACTTACGCTCGGCGAGGCGGCCTCACCGGTGGCCGGGTCGGGCCAGGTCACGGTGCGTCTGCGCGCCGCCGGGGTCAATTTCGCCGATATCGTTCTAGTGCGCGGCCAATACCAGGAGAAGCCAGCGCTGCCATTCTCGCCAGGCCTCGAAGGCGCCGGCGAAATCCTCGCGGTCGGCGAGGGCGTCAGCGGCATCGCGCCGGGCGACCGGGTGATGGTGATCCCCGGCGTCGGCGCGTTCGCCGAGGAGGTGGTGGCTGCGGCTAGCGATGTCTTTGCCATTCCCGACGGTATGGATTTCACCACCGCGGCAGCGTTTCCGGTTGCCTACGGCACGTCGCATCTGGCGCTCGCCGTGCGCGGTGATCTGAAAGCCGGCGAGACCCTGCTGGTGTTGGGCGCCGGCGGCGGCGTCGGCCTGACCGCTGTCGAATGCGGCAAGGCGCTCGGCGCTACCGTGATCGCCGCCGCCTCGTCGCCGGAAAAGCTCGACCTGGCGCAAGCACACGGCGCCGATCACGGGGTAAATTACGCCGAAGAGGATTTGCGCGCGGCGGTGCGTGAGCTCACCGACGGTCGCGGCGTCGATGTGGTCTACGATCCGGTCGGCGGCGAAGCGTCGAAGGCGGCGTTGCGTTCGCTGGCCTGGGCGGGACGTTTGCTGGTGATCGGTTTCGCCGGCGGCGAGGTGCCTCAGATTCCCGCCAATTATCTGCTGGTCAAGAACATCAGCGCGGTCGGCGTTTACTGGGGCGCCTACAAGACCCAGGAGCCCGCGGTGTATCGCGCCTCGTTCGACGCGCTGGCGACATGGTACGCCGAGGGACGCCTCAAGCCGCATGTCTCGCAGGTTTTTCCGCTCGCCGAGACGCCGGACGCGCTTGGCATGCTGGCAAACCGCCAGGCGACCGGCCGGCTCGTGATCGATATCGACGGTTGACCTCGCCCCATGACCGATAGGGGGTCCGACAGCGCCCGCCGCGACCAACTGGTGCAGTCCCAGTACGAGTCCTACCCCTATCCCGAGCGCGATCCGGCCGACGAGGCAAAACGCCTGGTCACCGGCTCGCCGAGCAACCTGGCCGAGGTCAATCACTACGTCTTCGGCGGCCGGCGCGACTTGTCCCAGCCGTTGTCGGTGCTGGTTGCCGGTGGCGGCACTGGTGACGCTGCCATCCAGCTGGCGCAGCAAATGGCCGATTGGGCGGTTCCCGGCGAGGTCGTCCATCTGGATCTGAGCGAGCCCAGTCAAACGGTCGCGCAAGAGCGGGCGCGGGTCAGGGGGCTCGACAATATCCGCTTCGCGCGGGGCTCCTTGCTGGAGGTCGCCGAGGTCGCACCGGGTCCGTGGGACTACATCGATTGTTGCGGCGTGCTGCACCACCTCGAAGACCCGGACGCCGGGCTGGCGGCGCTGGCCGGCGTATTGGCGCCGGACGGTGGCATCGGCGTCATGGTCTATGGCGCGCTCGGCCGCACCGGCGTCTATCACGTGCAGGAGATGATACGCGCGCTGGCGCCGCCTGGTGCCAGCGACGACCAAGAGCGGGTCGCTTTGACCAAGCGGCTGGTCGAGAATTTGCCGCCGACCGCGTGGCTGAACCGCAACGGGCTGATGCGCGACCACCTGGAAGGCGGCGACCCGGGTATCTACGATTTGTTCCTCCATGCGCGCGACCGGGCTTATCGGGTACCGGAGGTGTTCGATCTGGCGGCGGCGGCGAATCTGCGGCTGGTCAGCTTCATCGAACCCTACCGGTACGACCCGCTGCGCCTGGTGCGCGATCTACAGCTCCAGAGTGCGCTTGCTGGCCTCGATGCGGCCGAACAGGCGGCGATCGCCGAGCTCTACCTGGGCAACCACAAGCAGCACGTGTTCTACGCCGTCGCAGCGGACAATCCGGTGGCGCCGCCGCAACCCGACACGCCGACCGCGATTCCGACCTTGGTCGGTTTGACTGCTGAAGAAATGGCCAAACAGATCCCGGCGGGCGGCAAGATCACGGTGGCAATGGAAGGCCATAAGCTCGACATGCCGGTGCCGCCACTGGCCCGCGCCATCGTCGCGTTATGCGACGGCTGGCGCGACCTGGCGGCGATCCATGGCGCGATCCAGGAAAAGCGCGCGGAGTTAGACTACGACGCTTTCAAGCGCCAGTTCGACCAACTCTACGAAACGATGAACGCGATCAACCGGATGGTTTTACGCCTGCCGCCCGAGTCATCGAACTAAAAAGGTCCTCACCCTGAGCTTGTCGAAGGGCGAGGAGCGTCGCCTCATGCTTCGACAGGCTCAGCATGAGGGCTTAATCGAGCCGCCTGCCGCCCATCTAAGCGGTTTCCGCCACCGCAGTCCGCCGCCGCTCGACCGCCAGTACCATACCCATTGTACTGGCCGCCAGGCCGGCCCAAGCGAGCGCGGTCGGCAATTCACCCAACAGCGGGATGGCGAACATCACCGCCAAGGCCGGCGCGCCGGCGAGGAACATGGCAATCGTCGTCGCGTTGACCGAGCGAGTGGCGCGGGTCAACAACATGACCACGATGAAACTCGAAATCACGCCCTGAAAGCCGGCCTGCAGGGCGATCTCGGGCCAGGGCGGAAAGGTGTCACCGCGCAGCAGCTCCGAGGGCAACAGGATTACCCACACCGGCAGGTAGAGCAGGGCGCTGACCACTGGCACGGCGACGATCGACTGGCGAATTTGCGGCTGCCATTTGCGCAGCGCGGTCATATAGAGGGCGAACAGCGCGCCGGCCAAGATGAGCAGCAGGTCGCCGAACCATTGCAACGGCGCCGCGGTACCGGAAAAACTGTCGCCGCCGATCAAAAGGCCGCCGACGATGATCAGCACCATTGCCGCGAGGCGCTGGCGGGCGGGAAATTCGCGCAGCCAGAGGAGGCCAAAGAGAGCGGCGAAGATCGGCATGGTGCCGTTGGTCAGCACGCCGGCGTGGGCGACCGGGGCGAGCGCCATGCCGGCGAACGACGCCAGCGCGAACGGCGCGCCGACACCGACCGAGATGACGAAAGCACGGCTCAACGCCAGTCCGCCCAGGCCTTGGGTCAGTAGCACCGGCAGCACGATCACGCTGGCGACGCCGACCCGCAGCGCGGTCACGTCGTAGGGGGTGAGCGCGTGGGTGACGCCGAACCGCGAGGCGACGATCCACAGGCCCCAAATGAAGGGCACCGACAGCCCGCAGGCGAGCCCGATCAGATAGTTTGGCTGGGCCGGGCTCATGGCCGCCCGATCTCGCCACTGCGCACCGTCAGCGGTGCTCTGCGGACCAGATTGGGGCCGAGGGTGATCAGGATACCGGCGGTGACGATGACCGCGCCGGCGACGCTGATCCAAGACGGGATCTCGCCGAGCAGCGGGATCGCCATCAACAACGCCAACGCCGGCGCGCCCGACATGATCGCGGCCTGCCGGGTCGCACCTAAAGTTCGGGCGGCGTAAGCAATCATAAAACCGGCGATGAACGCGGCGATGATGCCCTGGTAGATGCCCTGCAGGGCAATCTCGCGCCACGGCGCCTCGAGCAAGGTAGAGGGCAGCAGCAGCCACCAGATTGGCAGATAGATCAGCGCGTTCAGGCCCATCACCGCGACCAGCGATTCAAACGCGCCGATCCGCCAGCCGCGCACAGCGGTGAGAAAGCCGGCGTTACAGGCAGCCGCGCCGAGAAACAGCAGATGGCCGCGCCATTGCCCCGGCGCGCCGAATTCGAGCGCATCCCAGCCGGTCGCCAAGACGCCGATGACGATCAGAACGATTCCCGCGATGCGCCAGCGTCCCAGCCCTTCGCCGAAAATCAGCCAGCTCATCAGCGCGGCGAAGACCGGCATGGCGCCGTTGACGACGATGCCGCCATCGGCGACCGGCGCGAACACGAAGCCGCCGAGCAGGAACAGTGCAAATATGGCGCCGCCAATGGTCGCCAGCGCGCACGCGCGCGGCCAGGTGAGGTTCGACCAGCGGACCTTGCCGAGAAAAGGCAAGACACAAACCGCGGCGACGCCGAAGCGCAGCGCCGCGACATCGTAGATCGTCAGCGTGTTAATGGCGCCGACCCGCGACACCACCAGGGTGCCGGCAAAGATGAACAACACCAACAGGCCGGCGGCCAGGCCGAGTAGGGGTTCACGGGCGGGGTTCATCGACCGGTCCATACAAACGGGAGCAGAGATGATTCCAAACTTCGAAATCGTGCATGAAAAAGCCCCTCTCCCATGGGGAGAGGGGTTTGGGGTGAGGGGCCGCGGAGCGAACCGTCGTGCAACAGTACGGCGAAAGTCGCTCCGCGGCATAGATCTCGTTGCATTTCCATTTATGAAATTTCTTCGGCCGGCTTACGCCGCGCCACTGGCGCGACGGTCCGGCCTCAGCCCCTCACCCGGCTCGCTGCCGCTCGCCATCCTCTCCCCATGGGAGAGGGTTTAATTAGCCGGGGCACTCTTACTGTTAGTGCGTGAATTCGGCGTCGGTGCGCTCGCGGATCTCCTCAACGGTGACGCCGGGCGCCCGCTCGCGTAGATGCAGGCCTTCGCCGTCGATCTCGAAGACGCCGAGATCGGTGATCACCATGTCGACGACGCCGGCGCCGGTGAGCGGCAGGTCGCATTCCTTGAGCAACTTCGCCGAGCCGTCCTTGGCGTTGTGGTCCATCAACACGACGACGCGCCTGACGCCGGCGACCAAATCCATCGCGCCGCCCATGCCCTTGACCATCTTGCCGGGGATCATCCAGTTGGCGAGGTCGCCGTTCTGGGCGACCTGTAGCGCGCCGAGGATCGACACATCGATATGGCCACCGCGAATCATCGCGAACGAGGTGGCGCTGTCGAAATAGACCGATTCCGGCAGCTCGGTGATGGTCTGCTTGCCGGCATTGATCAGGTCGGCGTCGACCTCGTTATCGCGCGGGAACGGGCCCATGCCGAGCATGCCGTTTTCCGATTGAAACGTCACACTCATATCGTCGGGGACGAAGTTAGCGACCAGGGTCGGCATGCCGATGCCGAGGTTGCAGTAATAGCCATCCTCAAGCTCGAGCGAGGCGCGTTCGCACATTTGGTCTCGTGTCCAAGCCATTTGCTGTCTCCTTTGCGTTACCTAATCGCTGCCCCTAATCCGCGCGGCCCTAGTCCTCGCGAATCGTGCGGCGCTCGATGCGTTTCTCGAAATTGTTACCCTGGAAAATGCGGTCGACATAGATCCCCGGCAGATGAATCTGATCGGGATCGAGATCGCCCACCTCGACCAGATGCTCGACCTCGACGACGCAGACCTTGCCGGCGGTCGCCATCGGCGCGTTGAAATTACGCGCAGTTTTGCGGAACACCAGATTGCCGGCTTTATCGCCCTTCCACGCCGTGACGATCGACAGATCGCCGGTCAGCGCCCGCTCCATCAGGTAGGTCTGGCCGTCGAAGTCGCGGGTCTCCTTGCCTTCGGCGATTACCGTGCCGACACCGGTCTTGGTGAAAAAGGCCGGAATGCCGGCGCCGCCGGCGCGGCAGCGTTCGGCCAGCGTGCCTTGCGGGTTGAATTCGAGCTCCAGCTCGCCGTTGAGGAACTGCTCTTCGAATAATTTGTTCTCGCCGACATAGGACGAGATCATTTTCTTGATCTGCTTGGTCTGCAGCATCAGACCGAGCCCGAAATCGTCGATGCCGCAATTGTTCGACGCAACGGTGAGGTTTTGCACGCCGGATTCGCGGATCGCCAAGATCATGTGTTCCGGAATGCCGCACAGGCCGAACCCGCCGGCCAGAATGGTCATGCCGTCAAACAGCAAGCCGTCGAGCGCCGATGTGGCGTCGGGATAAACCTTTTTGGAATCGCTCATCAATCCGCCCCGATTATGTTGTTATTTGGTCCCTGCCGCAGCGGCGCAATTGTTAATCGTCCGCCATTTCCCCGCGTTAATTCGGGCCCAGCTTGCGGCTGATAAACACCGTGGCGCGGCGGTTGTCAACGCAAGCCAAACGACGTCGAAATAGTATGCCGCACGGCACCGAAGGTGCCTAGAGTTGTCGACGATCAAGATACCGTTGTTTGCGAGACTGGCATGCAAGCGCGGCATATCTTCGCCGATAGCGGTGGTCTAATGTGGGGTTCATGGCCACTCAGCAGTCCGAGGGCCGGATCGTCTTGTCGGCGCCCGTTCGCGGCGCCCTGTACATGGTGATCTCGGCCTTTTTCTTCGCCATCACCGCAGGCCTCATTCGCTTCGCGACGAAAGAGGTTCATCCGTTCGAGGCGGCCTTTCTGCGCTCGTTCAGCGGCCTGTTGTTCATGCTGCCGCTGGTCATGCACGGCGGGCTCGCAGGCATCCGCATGCAGCGGCCGGGCTTGCACCTGGTGCGCGGTATCCTGTCGGCGGCGGGCACGCTGATGTGGTTCAGCGCGCTGGCCCTGTTGTCGGTCGGCGAAGCGGTGGCGCTCAATTTCACTGCGCCGTTATTCGCTACCATGATGGCGCCCTTCGTTCTGCACGAAGTGGTGCGGGCGCGCCGCTGGACCGCCTGCATCCTTGGCTTTATCGGCGTGCTGATCATGTTGCGGCCCGGCGTCGAGGCAATTTCACCGGGTGCGTTGCTGTCGATCGGCAGCGCCATGACCATCGCCTGCAACATGATGATCATTCGTATCGTCTCGCAGCAGGACAACACGCGCACCGTCGTCTTGGCATTCAGTTTCTATCTATCGCTGTTCACGTTACCGCCGGCGCTGTTCGTCTGGCAGACGCCGTCCTGGGAAGTGCTGGGCGCGCTGGTATTGTGCGGACTGTTGGCGACCCTGGCGCACTTGCTACTGACCCGCGCCATGTCGATCGCCGAGATGTCGGCGATCGCGCCGCTCGATTTCGTGCGCCTGCTGTTCGCCGCCGCGATTGGTTTCATCTGGTTCGCCGAGGTACCCGACATCTGGACGGCGGTCGGCGCCATTGTGATTGCAGCATCGGCAGTCTACATCGCCCGCCGCGAGGCTCTGGCGGCGCGGCGCACGCCGACGGTGGGGGCTTCGTGACGGACACCGGCCAAACCCTGTTCGGCATCCCGCAGCCGGTGCTGGCCGCCCTGTCGATGATGGTCGGCGTCACCGCGCTCGCCGTCAACCATAGCCTGGTGCGCGTCGTTACCGCCGAAGTGGATCCCTTGGAAGCGTCGGCGCTGCGGTTTTTGTGGGCGCTGCCGATCATGCTGCCGTGGCTGCTGCGCGGGCGCGGCGTTTCCTTGCGCACGCGCCGCCACGGCCTTCATTTTGGCGCCGCCTGCCTGACGGTGATCATGACCGCGATGTTTTTTATCGCGCTGTCGCGGATGCCGTTGGCCGAAGCCACCGCGCTCAACTTCACCGCGCCATTGTTCACCACCCTCATTGCCGCGTGGCTGTTGCAGGAGAAGGTCGAGTTCGCCCGTTGGACGGCCACCGTCATCGGCTTCATCGGCGTGCTGATCGTTCTGCGGCCGGGATTCGCCGACGTCCCACTGGTGGCGTTGCTGCCGGTATTCGGCGCCTTCCTGCTCGCCTGGTGGTTCATCGCCATCAAACACCTCAGCGCGACCGAGTCGACCGCCACCATAACGATCTATCAAACCTTGTGGTCGGCGCTGTTGCTGACCCTGATCGCGGTGCCGGTGTGGATTACCCCGACCTGGGAGACGCTGGGCTATTCGGCGGCTATGGGCGGGCTGGGCACGACCGGCATCATCTTCACCAGCCGGGCGTTTTCGCTCGCCGAAGCGTCGATCGTCGCACCGCTCGATTATTTGCGGCTGCCGTTTATCGCGCTCATCGGGTTCACGGCGTTCGGCGAAATACCCGACGGGATCTCGGTCATCGGCGCGCTGATCATTACCGCCAGCGCAATCTTCATCGTGCGCCGGGCGGCGCTGATCGAACGCGCGCGCCAGCGAGCGTCCGAGACGCCGGCGCGGCTGGGTTGACTCAGGCTGCCCGCAAGGCGGTTAATTGGCAAAAAGGGGAACGCCAATGGATTTCGGAATCTTCAATCTGATGAACCGGCGCGACCGGGCGCAAACTCCGGCGCAGATGATCCAGCAGACGGTCGAGCAGGTGCAGGCGGCCGAGACCGCCGGCTTCGGCGTCGCCTGGTTCACCGAGCATCATTTCACCAACTACTCGATCACGCCGTCGCCGCTGCTGATGGTCGCCCATGTGGCGCCGCAAACCCTGCGCATCAAGTTAGGCACGGCCGTCGT
>JBFKGW010000043.1:0-10247 GCA_041633145.1 Alphaproteobacteria bacterium | reverse complement strand
TGCGAGACGATCTGCGCCTCCGCCGGCGTTTCCTTCAAAGTCGGCAGGAACAACTGGGTGCGCCGCATCTTGGACTCGCTAAACCGTCACTCGACTAGTCGGACTGTACGCTAATCGCCCGAATCGCGCGGAGACTAGGCAATGCGATCCCCCCTGTCCATCGGGCACTAGGTGGGCGCGTTCGACCCGTAGGCCCACAACTCGGTGAGCGCCTCGCGGCCACGCAGACGCTGGGGTTCGCATTTGACGAAGCCGGCGAGCAGGTCGTCGGCGCGGGGGTCGCCGCTATGACGGATTCTGGTGACAATGTCGTCGCTGGCGACGATGGCGCAATGAAGCGTTCGGGTCAGCTCCTCGAGCCGCGAGGTGACGTTTACCGTGTCGCCGAGGACGGCGTATTCGAGCCGCCGCTCGGTGCCGATGTCACCGCGCACGACGGGTCCAAAATGAACGCCGACCGACAGCCGCACGATCGGGTACCCCGAGGCATCTCGGAGCTTGTTCCAATCGTCGGCTTCGGCGATCAAGGCGCGCGCGCAGGCCAGCGCGTTACCGGCGTCGTGCGGGCCCTCGGTCGGTGTACCGAAGGTCGCCATCACGCCGTCGCCGAGAAATTTGTCGAGGGTGCCGTTGTTCTCAAAGACCAGTCGCTCGGTGCGTCGGTGATAGGCGCGTAGCATCTCGACGATCTCCCGCGGGCTCGACTGTTCGGCCATTTGGGTGAACCCGACGATATCGGCGAATAACACCGCGACCGATTGGGAGCGGACCTCGCCGAACGGATTGTCGGATTCGGCCAGCTGATCGACGATATTGGGTGGGAAATAACGCGCCAGGTTGGCCCGTCCCCGGGTTGCCATAATCTCGCGGGTCGCCATCTTGCGCGCCCGCCAGGCGGTGATCGCCAGGATCGAGGCGACAATCATCATGGCGACCGCTTCCTGCACACGCAGGTCGATCGACACATAGTTCGGGTCGAGAAATCGCTCGAGCCGCGCCCGGCTGTCCACTATGGCCGGAATGTCAGTCGTCGTTTCGGGTAGCGAGACGACCCACGCGGCGCCGATCGACCAGGCGATGACGCTCACCGTGCCGACCCAAATCAACACCCGTGGCGAATAACTGCCCAAGGAGGCAAGTGCGACCAGGACGAAATACCAAAGGAAATTTTCAAAGCGGAATTCCATCGCCAGAGGCCACGGGAATTCGATCTCGGCGATCAGCAGAGGGTTGGGCACCAACAGCACGGTCGTGAGCAAGGCGGCATCGAAGGCATGAAAAGCATAAGTTTGCCAAGGCCGACCATACGGACTCTTGGCCAGCCCATAGCTCGCGAATCCGGACAAAATAAACACCGCGAGAAACGGCATGTAGTACCACGCGAAGGCGCCCAACAGTGAAAACAGCCAGATGGCGATGGCAATCATCGCAACCGCGCGCGCCCGCGCCGCCAGGCGCAGCCCGTCGATTTCTCCCCTATGAAACGCTCGCTCCAGGCGCGCGGCGATGCGGCCAGCGACGTCGGAGGGGTCAACCTTTGCGGGGGAAGTGGACATGGGAATTACCTGCCAGTAACCGTGGACCAAGCGGCAGCGCGCCACTGCCCCTCAATAGAGCGCAATTTCTGGCAAATTCAAGAGATCGGGTGAGCGGGGATTAGGGGCGCGCGCCAATCCGTTGGCACTTCTGCGCCAGCTCGAACTGTTCGTCGCTGGTCAGCGGGGTGCCGTTGAAGAAAACCCGGCCATCGCTGGTGATCGCCACGTCGCCGATCACCGGACGGGCGAGAATATCGACATCGCCCAACGAGATGCCCAACCGGTCGGCGAGATCGAGGGTCAAGGGGAACGACACCACATCAGGCGCCGGGATCGCCTGCGGACCATCGAGATCGGCCGGCGCCACAGCGTTGCCGTCGACATCGACGCCTGGTTGGTAGGCGACATCGGCGGCAGCGACGTGTGCGACCAGTTGGCTGCAGTCCTGCTCAGTGATCTCAACCGTGATCTGTGCCGTGGCGGCGCTCGTCGCGCCGACCAGGATCAACGCTGCTAATGGCATCATTCGCATGATTTGATTATGGCATGGGAGGCGTTAAAGAATTGGTAACTTATTGCCACAGCTAGGTTTTATTCTGCCACGGCGGCCCGTGTCGGGAAATTTCGGCGAATACCGGACAGTCCTCGCGGTGGGCGCCCGCCAGATAGCCGGTGCTCATGAGAAATTCGCCGGTAATCTCGCCGCCGGTGAAGCGGAAGGTCTGCTTGAACAGCTTTACCCAGTCGTCTTTTGGCAACGGGTGGTGGCAATCCAGCCAGTCGGCGAAACTGCCGTGGCTTTCCCGAATTTCCTGAAGGCGCTGCGCATTGGCGATCGCCGCGTCGACCTTGAGCCGGTTGCGGATGATGCCGGCGTCCGACAACAGGCGCTGGCGCTCGCGTTCGCCGTAGGCGGCGACCCGGTCGATGTCGAAACCGTCGTAGGCGGCGCCGAAATTTTCACGTTTTTTCAGGATGGTCAGCCAGCTCAGGCCGGCCTGGTTGATTTCCAAAACCAGGCGCTCGAACAGCACCGAATCATCGCGCACCGGAAACCCGTACTCGCTATCATGATAGGGTCCGTGCCAGGGATGGCTTGGCGCGAAATCGCAATAGCTCGACATCGGCTAATCCCGAATTGTTGGTTCCACAGGTAAGTCTATCGACCGCATGAGTTTATCAACCGCCGACCGCCCTGCCATGCTCTCGCCGTGGCGCATATTTATCGCCTTCCTCACCCTCGGTGTCAGCGCATTCGGCGGGCCGGTGGCCCATCTTGGCTACTTTCGTACCGAATTTGTCGAGCGCCGCAAGTGGATCGACGCCGAACAATTCCAGGATCTGATCGCCCTGTGCCAGTTCCTGCCCGGGCCGATGTCGAGCCAGGTCGGTTTCGCTATCGGCATGTTGCGGGGTCGAATTCCTGGCGGCCTTGCCGCCTGGCTCGGGTTCACCACGCCGTCGGCGATTTTGATGATCGGTCTCGGCGTCGGCACCAACCTTTTCGAGGGCGGCTTGCCACCGTCTCTGGTACACGGCCTGAAACTTGCCGCGGTCGCCATCGTCGCTTGGGCGCTGTGGCTGATGGCTCGTACGTCGTGCACCGATGCGATCCGGATTGTCCTGGCCGTAGTCGCGTGCGCGATCATGGTGTTCACCAATCTGGTGTGGATCCAGATCGGTGTTATCGCCGCCGCGGCGGTTGCCGGACGCTTGCTGATCAAGCCTCAAGCTGCTGCGGTGTCGGCGAGCGGTGGCGTGCCCTTCTCCCGCACCTTCGCCAAGGTCTCAGCAGCCGTGCTGGTCGCCGCGCTGATTATCTTGCCGGTGGTAGTGGCAGTGGTGGACCTGCCGGAATTGGCGGTGTTCACGAGCTTTTTCCGGGTCGGCTCGCTGGTGTTCGGCGGCGGCCATGTCGTCTTGCCGTTGCTCCAGGCCGAGGTGGTGCCCCCCGGTTGGGTCGGCGGCGATGCTTTCCTGGCGGGTTATGGCGCAGCCCAGGCCCTACCAGGACCGATGTTTGCCTTCGCCGGCTATCTCGGCGCCGTTGCCGTACCGGGGGCTGAAGGCGCCGGCGGCTGGGCCGGTGGCCTGATTGCGCTTATCGCGATCTTCCTGCCGTCGTTCCTGATCCTCACCGCCGCCCTGCCCTATTGGCAGCTGCTGCGGGCCAAACCGGCGTTGCGGACGTCGCTTGCCGGGGTCAACGCCGCCGTGGTCGGCCTGCTGCTCGCGGTGTTCATCGATCCGGTGGTGACCTCGTCGGTATTAGCGGCGAGCGATCTGGCAATCGTCGTTGTCGGCGTCGGTTTGTTGGCGTGGCAGCGGGTCCCGGTGTGGTTGATCGTGGTGCTGTCCGCGAGCGCCGGCACGCTGCTCTAAAGTTCGAGCATCAGATCCTGCAGCGAGATCAGCTCGAACTCGACGATTACGTAGACGGCAGCGAACAGCGCGGTGGCGATCGCCGTCGTTGCCGCCGCCTTGCGCCACAGCATCGGCTGGAGCGGCGCGCCATGGTCGTGACCCTCCTCCGGATCTTCGACGCGCCGCACGCCAAACGGCAGGACCATGAACAGGACCAGCCACCAGATGACGATGAACACAACGACCGCGCTGACAGCATTCATGAACCGCGGCCTAAACCTGCTCAAGCTCGATCAAGGTGCCGTCGAAATCCTTGGGATGGAGGAACAGCACCGGTTTGTCATGGGCGCCCGGCTTGGGCTCGCCATCGCCAAGCACGCGCGCGCCCTGATCGCGCAAGTGGTCGCGCGCGGCGTAGATATCGTCGACTTCGTAGCAGATATGGTGGATGCCGCCCGAGGGGTTGCGGTCGAGGAACGATTGGATCGGCGAACCGTCGCCCAGCGGATGCAGCAGCTCGATTTTACTGTTCGGCAGTTCGACGAACACGGTGGTCACGCCGTGCGCTGGCAAATCGACTGGTTGCGACACGCTCGCGCCGAGCAGATCGGCATAGGTCGCCGCCGCCGCCGCAAGATCGGGCACTACGATCGCCACATGGTTCAGCCGTCCGATCATATTCGTGCCCATTCCTTCCCAAATCGCGTCATGACAACCGCACCAGGTGCACTTGCGTGGTCGGATTCTTGCCGCGTCGCTCACGGAAGTTACGCCGCACAACCCGCCTTACCTGCTCGCTCAACGCCTCGTCGTCGCGTCGGCGCGCCGGCGGCAGCTCGGAGATCATATCCAATACCTCGTCGATAATATCGTCGGCCAGATCGAGGTCAGTGTCGCTGTCGCCGAGCAGCCCCGGCGCCGACAACTGCGGCTCGTCGAGCACGCGGCCGGACTGATCGACCGCCAGAGTAAGCACCGCGAAACCGTTGCGCAGCATGCGATTGCGGCTGCGCAGGGTCTCGTCCTCCATGGCGACTAGCTCGGTGCCATCCACGGCGAGGCGCCCGGTTTGCACCTGGGCGACGATTTCTGGCCCCTCCGGGCTCAAGCGGACAACGTCGCCGTTGGCGATGATCGGCGCATGCGGCACCTGGCATGCCCGTGCCAGTTCGGCATGGCCGTAGAGGTGGCGGGTTTCGCCGTGTACCGGCACGGCGATCGACGGGCGCACCCATTGATACATGTGGATCAGTTCGTCGCGCGCCGGATGGCCGGAAACGTGGACGAAATGATCGCGCTCGGTGATCACCTTGATCCCCATCGCGGTAAGCTGGTTTTGCAGGCGGCCGATCGAGACTTCGTTGCCGGGAATGATGCGCGAGGAGAAAATCACCACGTCGTTTTCCACCAGTTTGACATTGGGGTGATCGTCGCGGGCGATCCGCGGCAGCGCGGCGCGCGGCTCGCCCTGGCTACCGGTACAGATCAGCAGCACCTTGTCGCGCGGCAGTAAAGCGGCCTCTTCTTCGGGCATGAACGGCGCGATTTCGGCGAGATAGCCGGTTTTCCGTGCCGCCTCGGTGATCCGCCACAGCGATCGTCCAACTAGCACGACGCTACGGCCGTGCGCGGCGGCGACTTCGGCGATCGTTTGTACCCGTGCGATGTTGCTGGCGAAGCAGGCGACCGCGACCCGCGTCTTGAACTCGCCGACCAGCGTCATCAGACTGTCGCGCACTTCGGCCTCGGAGCCGCTTTCGCCTTCGACCAGGGCGTTGGTCGAATCGCCGATCATCGCCAACACGCCGTCATCGCCCAGCTGTTTGAGCGCCGCTTCGTCGGTGGTGTCGCCGACCAGAGGATCGGGATCGAGCTTCCAGTCGCCGGTATGCAACACCGTGCCCAGCGCGGTCCGCAAGACCACTGCGTTGGGTTCGGGGATCGAATGGGTGAGCGTGATCAGTTGCAGATCGAAAGGGTCGATCTTGAAACGCTCGGACATGCCGATCTCGGTGAGCGGCACTTCGCCCAGCAGCCCTGCTTGCTCGAGCTTTTCGCGCAGGACCGCAGCGGTGAACGGCGTGGCGTAGACCGGGCAGCGCAACCGTTTCCACAGGTAAGGAACGGCGCCGATATGGTCTTCGTGGGCATGGGTCAGCACCAAGGCGACCAGGTTGTCGCGGCGGCGCTCGATAAAGTCCGGGTCGGGCATGATGACATCGATGCCCGGCGCGGCGTCGTTACCGAAGGTAACGCCGCAATCGATCATCAGCCATTTGCCGGCATGGCCATAAAGGTTGAGGTTCATACCGATCTCGCCGGTCCCGCCCAATGGCAGGAACAGCAGGTCGTCCCTGCCCGGCACCGGGCCGACCCCGGAGGATACAGACCAGTCGGAGGGTGCCATCAGCGCGGGTTACGCCGGTTTATTTCGACCAGGCCGAGCAAGGTCAGATTGGGCTCGACGGCTTGAATGACGTCGGTGACATCGTTGAATAACGGCGCCAGCCCGCCGGTCGCGATGACCTTCATCGGTTTGCCGTATTCGGCGACGATGCGCGGCACCATGCCCTCGAGCATCGAGACATAGCCCCAGAATATGCCCGATTGCATCGCCGGCACCGTGGCGCCGCCGATCACCTTTTCCGGCTTCTCGATAGTGACCCGCGGCAGCAGTGCACCGGCCATGTAGAGCGCTTCCACCGACAAATTGATGCCGGGCGCGATCACCCCGCCGCGGAAATTGCCATCGGCGTCGATGATGTCGAAGGTCGTGCCGGTGCCGAAGTCGATGACGATGAGGTCACCGGGATGGCCGATATGCGCGCCGACGGCGGCGACCAGCCTATCGGCGCCGACCTGTTCAGGACGTTCGACTAAGATTTCGATACCAAGATTGACGTTCGGGTCGCGGATCACCAACGGCTCGACATTGAAATGATTGGTTGCCAGGGCAGCCAGGTGGCGGCGTGTGCCGGGCACCACTGTGGTGATGATCGCCTCGGTAATGTCGCCCAGCGACAATGATTTGAGCGACATCAGCTGGGTCAGCCAGACCGCGTACTCATCGGTGGTTCGGCGGGCGTCGGTCGCAATGCGCCAGACGCCGCGCTGCTGGTCGCCATCGTAGACCGCAAACACGGTGTTGGTATTGCCGCAATCGATTGCCAGGAGCATGAGCCTATCCCGTCGTTGGCGGCGGCAGGGGGAACACGTCGCCCATGTCGATCCGCTGCGATCCGCCGTCGGTGTCCAGCAACAAACTACCGCGCTCGTCGATGCCGGAAAACCTCCCAAAAACCTCACTGTTCGGCAAGCGGACCCGCATATCGGTACCTGCCGGCAGCGCGAACGACAGCCAGCGCTCGCGGATCGGTGAAAATCCGTGCGTTTGCCATTGCTCAGTGTGCCAAAACAGCCGCTCCAGGAAGGTTTCCAACAGGTCCTCAACCGTTACGTTCACGCCTTCTTCGTGCAGGCTGGTCACATCGGGCAATTTCGGCGGGCTGTTTTCCACGTTGACGCCGACGCCAACGATCACCCAAGCTAGGCGCCCGTCTCCGTCGGCGGCGCTTTCCAGCAAAATGCCCGAGGCCTTCTTAGCGTTGATCAGCAGATCGTTCGGCCATTTGAGGGCGACCGCGCTGTCGCCCAGCCGCACCAGGGTGTCGGCCAGGGCAACCCCGGTAGCGAATCCTAGTTGCGGTGCGTTGGCGGGCGAACAGTCGGGCCGCTGAATGATCGACAGGTAGAGATTGCCCGGCGGCGACGCCCAGGAGCGGCCATGGCGGCCGCGGCCGGAAATTTGCTCGCGCGCCCACACCACAGTGCCAGCGTCGGCGCCCGTTTGCGCCAACGCCTTGGCTTCTTCGTTGGTGCTGCCGACACTATCGAGGGAAATCAGCTGACAGCCGGCAGGAACGTCCGGCTGCGGCCCGCTCATACCGCGAACAGCGTCGCCGCCGCGATCGCCGCGCCGTTGAGCACCGGCTGCAGGACGATGATGAACCCGACGGTTACGACGCTTGTGCCGACGACAATGGTCGAAATCTCGCGGCCCACGGGATGATCGAACGCATCGAGCGGCTCGTCGAAGTACATCAATTTGACGATGCGCAAATAATAGAACGCGGCCACCACGCTGGACAGCAGGCCGACCACGGCGAGCGTGTAAAGCTCCGCCTCGATTGCGGCGAGGAACACGTAGAGCTTGCCGAAGAACCCGGCGAGTGGCGGGATCCCGGCCATCGAGAACATGAAAATCGCCAGGGCCAGCGCCATCTTGGGATTGGTCCGGCTGAGCCCGGCCAATTGGTCGATATCTTCGACCATGCGGTCCTGGCGCCGCATCGCCAGAATGCAGGCAAAAGTGCCGACATTCATGAACAGATAGATTGTCAAATACAGCAGCACGCCTTGCGCGCCGGTTTCGTTGCCCGCAGCAAGGCCGACCAGAACGAAGCCCATATGGCCGATCGAGCTGTAGGCCATCAGGCGCTTAATGTTGGTCTGGCCGATCGCGGCGAACGCGCCGAGGAGCATCGAGGCCAGTGAGATCAGCCAGATCACCTGCTGCCACTGATCGAACAGGTCGCCGAACGGCTCGAGCATGACGCGCACGAACAAGGCCATCGCGGCGATCTTCGGCGCGACCGAGAAGAACGCAGTAATCGGTGTCGGCGCGCCCTCGTAGACGTCGGGGGTCCACATGTGGAACGGCACCGCCGACACCTTGAACGCCAAGCCGGCGATGATGAAGACGAGGCCGACAATTACGCCGATCGGCGTGCCCGCTTCGCCGCCGTTGGCGAACACCGCCGCCAAATTGTCGAACCCGGTCGATCCGGCGAAGCCGTACACCAGGCTCATGCCGTACAGCAGAATGCCCGAACTCAAGGCGCCGAGGACGAAATATTTCAGCCCCGCTTCGGCCGAGCGCACGGCGTCGCGGCGGATCGTCGCCAGCACGTAGAGCGAGAGGCTTTGCAGTTCGATGCCGAGATACAGCGAGATCAAATCGTTGGCCGAGACCATCATCATCATGCCGAGCACAGCGAAGACGATCAAAACCGGAAATTCGAACTGGGGTATGCCTTCGCGCATGTTGAACGGCATCGCCAGGATGAGCGTCAGCGCCGCCCCCAGGAGCAGAAGGATCTTGGCGAAATTGGCGAATTGGTCGACCACGAACAGATCGTTGAAGCCGACGACCCGCTCGCCAGGTCCGGCCAGCACCAGCAGGGCTGCGACCAACAGCACCGCGACACCGAGCCACGACACCTGGCGCGCCGATTGATTGCCCTGGAATACGCCGTACATGAGCAGCACCATGGCGGCGACGGCGACAAACAGTTCCGGCCAGGCGATCGCAATATCGGCAGTAAGGTTCACCAGAATTCTTCCCTTGCCTTAACGGCCGACCACGACGATTGGCTCAGCCGCGCTTAACGCGGTTTGATAGTTCTGCAACAGGTTGGTGACGCTGGCATCCATGACGTCGAGGAACGGCTGCGGCCACAAACCCATCCACAGAACCAGGACGACCAAAGGCGCGAAGACGGCGACTTCGCGCATGTCCAAATCGAGGATGTCCTTGAGGTGCGCCTTTTCGAGCTTACCGAAGATGACCCGCCGATACAGATAGAGCATGTAGGCGGCGCCCAGGATGATGCCGGTCGTCGCCAGCAGCGCGACCCAAGTGTTGTCCTGGAAGGCGCCGACCAGCACCAGGAACTCGCCGATGAAGCCGCTGGTGCCCGGCAGGCCGACCGAGCCCAGCATAAACACCATAAAGACAAGGGCGTATTTCGGCATTCGTTCGACCAGGCCGCCATAGCGCACGATTTCGCGGCTGTGGATGCGGTCGTAGACGACGCCGACGCACAGGAACAGGGCAGCCGAAATAACGCCATGGCTGAGCATCTGGAAGATGCCGCCGGTAATGCCCTGCTGGGTGGCGGTGAAAATGCCGATCGTGACGAAGCCCATATGGGCGACCGAGGAATAGGCGATCAGCTTTTTCATATCTTCCTGCGCCAGCGCCACCAGCGAAGTGTAGATGATGGCGATGACCGACAGGGTGTAGATCAACGGCGTGAACTGGTCCGAGGCCAGCGGCAGCATCGGCAGCGAGAAGCGCAAAAAGCCGTAGCCGCC
Source organism: Alphaproteobacteria bacterium (assembly GCA_041633145.1). Lineage (GTDB taxonomy): Bacteria > Pseudomonadota > Alphaproteobacteria > UBA6615 > UBA6615 > JBFKGW01. The sequence goes on along the minus strand of JBFKGW010000043.1, from coordinate 189 downwards.
CATTTTCAGAAGAACGCCGGCCAAAATGACCGAACCCGCGGTTGGCGCTTCGACATGGGCGTCCGGTAACCAGGTGTGCACCGGCCACATCGGTAGCTTGACCGCGAACGAGGCGAAGAAGGCTAGCCACAGCCAGAGTTGTATCTCGGCCGGCACTCGGAACGTCAGCAAGGTCGGGATGTCGGTGGT
>JBFKGW010000042.1:0-10333 GCA_041633145.1 Alphaproteobacteria bacterium | reverse complement strand
CGATGGTGGCCGTCGCAATGCCACAAATCAGAATTGCGGTGATCAGCAGCCGCACGGTGCGCCGCTGCGGGGTGCGCGGGTTTGCCGGATCTACTGCTTGATCGGCGCGATTGTCCATGCCACAGCGGTATCGCGCGCTGGCGAGTCGCCGCTACACCTCGGCGAAAATCAGCGTCGCGTTGGTCCCGCCAAAGCCGAACGAATTGCTCAACGCGCGGTGCACCGGGCGCTCCTGCGCGGTGTGCGGCACCAGCTCGATATCGCAACTATCCGACGGATCATCCAGGTTCAGGGTCGGCGGCACGACGTCATTTTGGATCGCCAAGATCGAATAGATCGCCTCGACGCTGCCGGCCGCACCGAGCAGATGGCCGATCGCCGACTTGGTCGACGACATGGCGAGCTTGTAGGCGTGGTCGCCGAACAGGCGTTTCACCGCCCCCAGTTCGATTTCGTCGCCGAGCGGCGTCGAGGTGCCGTGCGCGTTGACGTAGTCGATATCTTCCGGGTTCAGCTCAGCCCGCTTCAAGGCCGCGCGCATGGAGCGAAAACCGCCGTTACCGTCTTTCGCCGGCGCGGTGATGTGATAGGCGTCGCCCGACAGGCCGTAGCCGACCACTTCGGCGTAAATTTTGGCGCCGCGCGCCTTGGCGTGCTCGTATTCCTCGAGAACGACAATGCCGGCGCCCTCGCCCATGACAAAGCCGTCGCGTCCCTTGTCGTAGGGGCGCGAGGCTTTTTGCGGCGTGTCGTTGTAGTTGGTCGACAGCGCCTTGGCCGACGAGAAACCGGCCAGGCCGATTCGGCAAATCGCCGCCTCGGTGCCGCCCGCGACCATGACATCGGCATCGTCGAGCATGATCAACCGCGCGGCGTCGCCGATCGCGTGCGCGCCGGTCGAACAGGCGGTGACCACAGCGTGGTTGGGTCCTTTGAAGCCGTAGCGGATGGACACATAGCCGGCGGCGAGATTGATCAGCGCGGAGGGTATAAAGAACGGCCCAACGCGGCGCGGCCCGCGCTCATTCATCAGCGTCGAGCCGTCGTAGATCGTCTGCAGACCGCCGATACCCGAGCCGATCATCACGCCGGTGCGTTCGCGCGCTTCCTCGTCCGCAGGCTCCCAGCCGGCGTCGGCGACCGCTTGCACCGCCGCGCTCATGGCGAAGACAATGAAATCGTCGACCCGTCGCTGATCTTTCGGCGACATATAGTCGTCGGCGTTGAACTTGCCCTCAGCGCCTTCGCCGCGCGGCACCTGGCCGGCGATCTTGGCCGGCAGATCCGACACATCGAACGACTGGATGGCGCCGATGCCCGACTTGCTCTCGGTGATTCCGCGCCAGTTGTTCTCAACCCCCACGCCCAATGGCGTTACGAGGCCCATGCCAGTAACGACCACACGCCTCATTGGGGGGTCACCGCGTTCATGTTGGGGTGGCGTTGACGACTAGCCGCGTCGATGAGCGGCGTCAGTCAGCTTGCTTCTTCCAGGAATTTGACGGCGTCACCGACCGTGAGAATTTTTTCCGCCGCATCGTCGGGAATTTCGCAGCCGAATTCTTCCTCAAACGCCATCACCAACTCGACCGTGTCGAGACTGTCTGCCCCGAGATCATCAATGAAGCTCGCATTCTCAATAACCTTGGAGTCGTCGACGCCTAGATGCTCAACGACAATTTTTTGCACACGCTCGGCGATATCGCTCATGGTTCGCTTGCCCTTGGTTGCCAATTTCTCTCAAAGCGTAGGTCGCGGACGGCTGTCGAGGAACGGGATCGGCCCGTAGTCTCATCACCCCCCGGTTAAACTTTGATCTTCCCTAACACATGGCCCAACCACGAACGACAGCCGCAGTCGGAGTTCACAGAAACCGCGACTTAACCGGCTTCGCATGCTCCGTCAAGCCGACAATCGACATTAGATCATCGCCATGCCGCCGTTGACGTGAATCGTCTGGCCGGTCACGTACCCGGCCTCGTCGCTGGCGAGAAATAGCGCGCACGCGCCGACATCGTCGGCCGCGCCGAGCCGGGCGGCGGGGATGCGCGCCATGATCGCCTCTTTTTGCGCTTCCGTCAGCGCATCGGTCATCGCCGTTTCGATGAAACCGGGCGCGATGCAATTCGCGGTAACACCGCGGCTCGCGACTTCCTGGGCCAATGCCTTGGTCATACCGGTCAGCCCCGCTTTCGAGGCGGCGTAGTTCGCCTGGCCGGGGTTACCGGTGGCGCCGACCACCGACGTGACGCTGATGATCCGGCCCCAGCGGTTCTTCATCATGCCGCGCAGGACCGCCCGGCTCAGCCGGAACGCGGCGGTGAGATTGACATCGAGCACCGCCTGCCACTCTTCGTCCTTCATCCGCATGGCCAGATTGTCGCGGGTCAGCCCGGCATTGTTGATCAAGATATCGAGCGAGCCGAGCGCTTCTTCGGCGACCGCCGGCAGCTCGGCCACGGCCGCTGCATCCGACAGATCGGCCGGCACGATATGGGAGCGCTCGCCCAATTCGGCGGCGAGTGCTTCGAGGCGTTCGACGCGCGTGCCGCTCAGCGCGACAGCCGCGCCATTGGCATGTAAGGCGCGGGCGATCGCCGCACCGATGCCACCGCTTGCGCCGGTAATCAACGCGCCTTTGCCGCTCAAGTCGAACACGATTGCCTCACTTGGTGGTGCCTCACTTGGTGGTAACGAGTCAAAGGGAACCGAGGAACGCTTCCACATCGGCCGGCGTGGCGATCGACTGGGCACCGAGATCGCGGTTGATTCGCCGCGCCAGGCCGCTCAACACCTTGCCCGTGCCAATCTCGCACAGCTCTTCCACGCCCAGCTCGCACATGGTCAACACGCACTCGCGCCAGCGCACCCGGTGGGTGACCTGCTCGATCAACAGGCTGCGAATCTCGTCGGGCTCGCTGACCGGCTGCGCGGTCACATTGGCGACCACTGGCGGCGTCGGCGGTTTCACATCGGCCGAGGCCAGCGCATAGGTCATGATGTCGGCAGCTGGATCCAGCAGCTGGCAGTGAAACGGTGCGCTCACCGTCAGCAGGACTGCGCGCCGCGCGCCTTTTTCCTTGGCGATGTCAACCGCCCGTTCGACCGCTTGCGCGTGGCCGCTGACCACGACCTGGCCGTCGGAGTTATCGTTGGCGACGTCGCAAACCTGGTCTTCGGCCGCCGCCGCCGCAACTTCTTCGACGTCCGCCAGATCGAGCCCCAAAATCGCCGCCATCGCGCCTTGGCCGACCGGTACGGCAGCCTGCATCGCCTCACCGCGGGTCTTCAGGAGCCGCGCGGTGTCGGCCAGCGTCAACGAGCCGGCGGCAGCCAGCGCCGAATATTCGCCGAGGCTGTGGCCGGCGACGTAAGCTGCCGCGTCGGCGACCGTCAGGCTGCCTTCTTCCTCGAGCACCTTGATCACCGCCATCGAGACGGCCATCAGCGCCGGCTGGGTATTTTCCGTCAGCGTCAGCTCTTCCGCCGGGCCTTCGAACATGATACGGCTGAGCCGCTGTTCCAGCGCATCGTCGACTTCTTCGAAGACCAAACGGGCGGCCGGGAAGGCCTCGGCCAATTCGCGGCCCATGCCGACTTCCTGGCTTCCCTGACCGGGAAATACAAATGCGCGCGACATGCAAGGGCTCCTTCGTCTGCGCCCTTCGGTAACATAGGCACCGGCGGGCCGACAATCGGTCTAATGCCAGTCATATAGAGCCGATGGGACGCCCGCAAGCGGCGCTTCGAGCGCCGCGAAAATAGCACCGAAACGGCTTGCACCGCCGATTGCGTTGTGGTCTATACGCGCCTTGAACGCGCGGCCTGAGGAGCCCTCGGCCGGGCGAACTCCTTGCTGACAATTCCGATTGTGAAGTGCCAGCTATGGTCATGCGGCCGCGGCCCGAGAGCGGGGCGATCGGCGGTGATCAGTGAACAGCCATGAGGAGCAAGCTAAATGCCCTTTTACGAGCATGTATTTATCGCGCGCCAAGACATCTCGAGCGCGCAGGTCGACGGGTTGGTCGAGACCTTTACCGGCCTGGTCGAGAACGAGGGCGGCAAGATCGTCGGTACCGAATATTGGGGTCTGAAAAATCTGGCCTACCGGATCAAGAAGAACCGGAAGGGCCACTACGTTATGCTGAATATCGACGCGCCGGTCGCCGCGATCAACGAGCTGGAGCGCAACGAGCGCCTGCACGAAGACGTGCTGCGGTATCTCACCCTGCGCGTCGACGAGCTGGCGGAGGGCCCATCGGTAATGGCGCGCGGGCGCAAAGAACGCAGCGGACGCGACCGCGACGATTCCTACCGGGCCGGCGGCGGTGACGGCGGTGCGGCAACTAAAGCAGCAGCTAAATCCGAGGAAAATACCGACAAGCCCGCCGCCAACGGTGATGCGAAGGACAAGGAGTCAAGCGAATGAACGATAGACCTGGTGGTGGCGGTGGCGGACGCCGGCCGTTTTTCCGGCGCCGCAAGACATGCCCGTTTTCCGGCGCCAACGCGCCGGCGATCGACTACAAGGACGTCAAGCTGATGCAGCGCTACATTTCCGAGCGCGGCAAGATCGTCCCCAGTCGGATTACGGCGGTGTCGTTGAAGAAGCAGCGTGAATTGGCGCGGGCGATCAAACGCGCGCGGTTTTTGGCCCTGCTGCCCTACGTCGTCGACTGAGCGGCGCGCCGAGGAGAATAAGCCATGGAAGTCATCCTGCTTGAGCGCGTCGAAAAACTCGGCCAGATGGGCGACATCGTCAACGTGAAAACCGGCTTTGCCCGCAACTTTCTGCTGCCGCAGAAGAAAGCGATGCGCGCGACCAGCGACAACAAGGCGGTTTTCGAACAACATCGTGCGCAACTCGAAGCCGATAACTTACAGCGCCGCCAGGAAGCCGAATCGGTCGCCGGTAAGGTCGACGGAATCGACGTCACCATTATCCGCCAAGCCGGCGATAGCGGGCAACTCTACGGTTCGGTGTCGGCGCGCGATATCGCCAGTTCGGTTACCGACGCCGGCGTAACCGTCGACCGCGGTCAGATCGTTCTCGACCGGCCGATCAAGGCGCTGGGCATCTACGAAACGCGCGTCGTGCTGCACCCTGAAGTAACGGTCAATGTGACGGTCAATGTCGCGCGGACCGAGGATGAGGCCAAGCTGCAGCTCGAACGCGGCGGCGCCATTCTCAGCACCGAAGAACTCGAGGCCGCCGACGCACTGGCCGCGGCGGAAGCGGCTTTGGCGATCGCCGACGACACCCAGGCCGCGGTCGAGGCGGTGGAGGGCCTAGTCGAGGAAGAAGTCGCCGAGCGCCTGGCCGAAGACGCCGCCGAACAGCAGGCCGAAGCCGGTACGGAGGCCGCGCCCGCCGAGGGTTCTGACGACGGCGAGAAACCCGCTTAAACCTGGGATTCCTCAGGAATCGCGCAGATTTGATCGCGTCGGAGGCCACCGATTCGCGCCAAATTAGCGCTCGTCGCCTCTTAACCTTAAGACCTAATGCTTTGCAATTGCTGGCTAAATTCTGCTAATTTTGCTGCCAATAGGCCGACAACGAATGATCGGTTACATAGTTGGGGGTGGGTTTAGGAGATGCTGCTCGCGCGTTTTTTAAAAGCGGTTATCAATAAGGGGGACCTTTGCCTCGTCGACGCCCGCGGGCGCGGTTGGCGTTTCGGCGACGGCACGGCGCCTCATGTCACCATTCGGCTTCACGACAAAGCGACCCAGCGGCGTTTGCTGCTGAACCCGCAATTGGCGATTGGTGAGGCCTATATGGCGGGTACGCTGACCATCGAAGGCGGCACGCTGTACGACTTCATCGATCTGGCGACCTGCAACCTGGAATATGTCGAGCGACACGCCTTCCACGCCTTGCTCGGCCAGATAAGATATTGGCTGCGGCGCCTGCAGCAACACAACCCCGTCGGCAAGGCGCAACGCAACGTCGCGCATCATTACGATCTGTCGGACGATCTCTACGACCTGTTCCTCGACGAAGACCGGCAGTATTCGTGCGCTTATTTCGATTCAGACTCGACCGGCCTGGAACAAGCGCAGATCAACAAGAAACGCCATATCGCGGCAAAACTCCTGTTGAACCGGCCGGGGCTGAAGGTTCTCGATATCGGCTCGGGTTGGGGCGGGCTCGGCCTCTACCTGGCGCAACAGACCGGCGCCAAGGTGACCGGCGTGACCCTGTCGACCGAACAACACAAGGTCAGCCAACAACGCGCCGACGATGCCGGCCTGGCCGACGACGTAACCTTCCAGCTGCGCGATTACCGCGAACAGACCGATACCTTCGACCGCATCGTCTCGGTCGGCATGTTCGAGCATGTCGGCGCCGGCCACTACACAGAATTCTTCAAGAAGGTGAAGGACTTGCTGACCGACGACGGCGTTTTCCTGCTCCATTCGATCGGCCGCATGGAACCGCCGGGCACGACCAACGCCTGGCTGCGCAAGTACATTTTCCCCGGCGGCTACGCGCCGGCCTTATCGGAAGTGCTGAGCGCGGTCGAGAAGGCCGGACTGTGGGTGACCGATATCGAAATCCTGCGCCTGCATTACGCCGAAACGCTGCGCCACTGGCACGACCGTTTTCAGCAAAAGCGCCAGCAAGCCAAGGAACTCTACGACGAAGAGTTTTGCCGCATGTGGGAGTTCTATCTGCTCGGCTGCGAATTGACGTTTCGCCGGCGCAACCAGATGGTCTTTCAACTGCAATTGGCTAAGCGGCAAGATGCTGTGCCCTTAACCCGCGACTATATCGGCGAGTGGGAGCACGCCGTTGTGGCCGCCGAAAGCCAGGCGGCCGAATAGCCGGCATTCAACTATGCGTCCGCGACCTCGAGAACGACACCACCGATCACCGAACCGGTTTCGACCGCCTCGTGGGCGCGCGCGATTTCATCCAAAGGATAGATGGCGCCGACATGGTGGCGCAGCTTACCGGTCGCAAGCCATTCGCTGATGTCGCGCACGCCCTGCAGCTTGTCCGCTTCGGGGACGGTGAAGCAGGCGACGATCTCGATCGTCGGTCCGGTGCGCAGCAGGGGATAAAACGGCAGCGGTACTTCCGGCACCGCCATCGAGGCGTAGGCCGCAATCACCCCGTTGACCGCGATGACCCGCGAGGTCACCGGCATGTTGCCGCCCAATTCGACCTCGACCACCCGGTCTACGCCAGCCCCGCCGGTCAACTCTTTCACCCGCGCGACCACGTCCTCGGTTTTGTAGTTGATGGTATGGGCGGCGCCGTCGGCGATCGCTTGCGCCGCCTTCGCTTCGGAGCTGACGGTGCCAATCACCGTGGCGCCCTGCAGCGCGGCGAATTGTACCGCGTAGCTACCGACCGCACCGGCAGCGCCGGTCACCAGCACCGTCTGCCCGGCGACCGAGCCGTCGGCGCAGACCGCGCGATGGGCGGTCAGCGCGGGAATGCCAAGGCAGGCGCCGTCGGCGAAACTCACTGAATCGGGCAACGGTGCGGCCCGGCTCGACGGCAACGAGATGTATTCCGCCGCGGTCCCCAGCCAACGCCCGTATTGGCCTTCGAATAGCCAGACCCGCTCGCCGATGCGCGCCGGATCGACGCCCGCACCCACCGCCTCGATCACGCCGGCGCCGTCATAGTGGGGGATCGCGCGGTCGACCTCGAGGGCGCCGCGGGCGCCCGCCCGCTTCTTCACATCGAGGGGATTAATTCCGGAAGCGCAAACGCGCACCAGTACCTCGCCGTCGGCGGGATCGGGCGTGTCCAATTCGCCGATCTGCAAAACTTCGGCGGCGGGGCCGAACTCGGCGTGCCAAGCTGCGCGCATTTTTGCCTCTCCTCAATCGGTGATAATTCCGCCAGCGATGTTAGGGGAAAATACCTAACTGTCCAGGGTCAGCGGCGGATATGGGGCGACTCGAACGCATTGGGCAAAATAGCAAGTCATAAATGCGCAACCTTATCCTCAGGTTTCAGCAAACTCACGTAACGCGAATGACCTGCTCCTTGCGCTCTATTGGTAGTCTGCGCGGCCATGACGACGACTGAGACCGGCGACCGCGACGCGGTTGCACCCCATAACGTGACGCCATTGCACGATGCCAACAGCGAGGTTGGCTATCGAGTGATGCCGCACAACTATGAGGCCGAGATGGCTCTGATCGGCGCGATCTTGGCCAATAACCGCGCTTACGAGCGGGTGCAGGAGTTTTTGCTGCCGGAGCATTTCGCCGACCCGGCCCATAGCCGGGTCTACGACGCCTGCGCGCGGCTGATCGATCGCGGTCAGATCGTCGATCCGGTGACCCTGAAGAATTACTTCCACAATGACGAAGCGCTGGCCGAGATCGGCGGGCCGGCCTATCTGGCGGAATTGGCCGACGCTGTCATCACCATTCAAAACGCCCAAGACCTCGGCCGCGAGATCTACGACTGTTACCTGCGCCGCGAATTGATCGACATCGGCGAGACCGTCGCCAACAGCGCCTACGAGCACGACATCGACAACTCCGCGACGCTGCAGATCGAATCCGCCGAGGCGCAGTTGTTTCAGCTCGCCGAACAGGGCGCGGCGGAAGGCGGCTTTCGGGAATTCCGTTCGGCGCTGACGTCGGCGATCGATCTCGCAGCGGCGGCCTACAAGCGCGAGACCGACCTGGTCGGTGTACCGACCGGGTTCCGCGATCTCGACCAGCTGCTCGGTGGCTTGCATAAATCGGACCTGGTGATCATCGCCGGGCGGCCGTCGATGGGTAAAACCTCGTTGGCCACCAATATCGCCTACAACGCCGCCTCGTCGGTCATCCGCAAGACCGACGACGCTGGCAACGACATCGAAGAGCGCGAAATCGTCGCCTTCTTCTCGCTCGAGATGTCGGCCGAGCAGCTGGCGACGCGGATCATCTCGGAACAGGCCCATGTGCGCTCCGATGCGATCCGTCGCGGCGACGTCAGCGAAGAGGAGTACAACCGCGTGTTCGCCGTCTCCCAGGCGCTGCACTCGCTGAAGCTGTTCATCGACGACACGCCGGCGCTGTCGGTGCCGCAAATCCGCACCCGCGCCCGGCGGCTTAAGCGCCAGCACGGGCTGAGCCTGATCGTTATCGACTACCTGCAGCTGGTGAATCCGCCGGCGGGGTCGCGCAACGAAAACCGGGTGCAGGAGGTGTCGGTGATAACCCGGGCACTGAAGGCGCTGGCCAAGGAGCTCGACGTGCCGGTGATCGCGCTCAGCCAGTTGTCGCGGGCGGTCGAGCAACGCGAGGAAAAACGCCCGCAACTTTCCGATCTGCGCGAATCGGGATCGATCGAGCAGGACGCCGACGTGGTCATGTTCCTGTATCGCGAGGAATATTATCTCGACCGCGAATCGCGCGAGCAGCGCGAACACGAAACCGAAGACAAATTCGCGCGACGCATGGAACGTCTCGAACGCTCGCGCAACAAAGCCGAAGTGATTATCGGCAAACAGCGCCATGGTCCGATCGGCACGGCGCACTTACATTTCAACGGCGATTTCACGCAATTCTCCGACCTCGCCATGCACGAGCGGATGGCCGAGGACCGGTTCTGACGGGTGCGCCTCGACGACACTGACATTCCCCCCGGTGTCAGTTCGGTTCTCGTCGTAGATCTGGACGCAATCGCCGCTAACTATCGCCACCTGCGATCGCTGGCGCCCGCCGCCGAGGTCGGCGTATCGATCAAGGCCGATGCCTATGGACTTGGCGCCGCGGCGGTCGCGCCGGCGCTGGCGGCGGCGGGCTGTCAAACCTTCTTCGTCGCCACCGCGGCCGAAGGCGCCAGCCTGCGCCCTGCCCTGCCCCAGGCCGAGATCGTCATTCTCAACGGCCCCGACGCCGCCAGCCTGCCGCTGTACGCCGCGCACCGGCTGACGCCGACGCTCAACAGCCTGGAACAGATCGACACTTGGCGTGCCGCCACCGGAGGCGACCGCCAGGCAGCCTATTTGCATGTCGACACCGGCATGTCGCGGCTCGGCCTCAGTGAAGGCGAAGTGTCCGAGCTCGTCGCCGACGGCGCGCGCCTTAAAGGCGTCGCGGTGTCGGTGGTGATGAGCCACCTGGCCTGTGCCGACGAACCGGACTCGCCGATGAACGCCCGCCAGCGCGACCGGCTTGCCGCAACTGCAGCGGCTTTGTCGGCGCTGACCGGTCCGGTGCGGACCAGCCTGGCCAACTCGGCCGGGGTATTTCTGGGGCCCGACTTCCACCTCGATTTGGTCCGCGCCGGGGCTTCGGTCTACGGCCTCAATGTGTTAAATCAAAATTCGAGCAAAATGCGACAAGTTATTCATTTATATGCTAAAAT
>JBFKGW010000041.1:0-10386 GCA_041633145.1 Alphaproteobacteria bacterium | reverse complement strand
GCCGGTGCGGTCGGCCGCCGCGCAGGTGCGCTGGGCGATGCCTTCGCCGAAGCGCGTGGTCATGCCGCCGAAGGGGCGTTGATAGATCTTGCCTTCCTCGGTGCGGCTGAACGGCACGCCCTGATGCTCGAGCTCGATAATCGCCGGGATCGCTTCGCGCACCATGTACTCAATCGCGTCCTGGTCGCCCAGCCAGTCGGCGCCCTTGACGGTGTCGTACATGTGCCAGCGCCAATCGTCCTTGCCCATATTGCCGAGCGCGGCCGAGATGCCGCCCTGGGCGGCCACCGTGTGCGAGCGCGTGGGGAAGACCTTGGTGATGCAGGCGGTCTTCAGGCCGTTGTTGGCCATCCCGAAGGTGGCGCGCAGCCCGGCACCGCCGGCGCCGATGACCACGACGTCGTAATCGTGATCGACAATTTCATAACTGCCATTGGTCGCCATTAGGCACCTCCAAACGCAATCGAGAGCACGGCGAAAATCGCGGCCAGCGCCAACACGATGGCGGCGCCCTTGACGAGCAGCAACAGCGCGATTTCAACCGACTTCGTGTGCACGTAATCTTCGATCACCACCTGCAAACCCAACTGGGCATGGTGGAAGGTGGCGACGATGAGCAAAATCAGCAGCACCGCCGTGACCGGATTGCCGATGAACGCAAGCGCGCTGGCGTGGTCGCCACCGGTCGCTGCGACGATCGCGATGACGAACCAGATCGACAGCGGGACCAGCGCGAGGGCGGTCAGCCGTTGCGCCCACCAATGCTGCGTGCCTGATTTTGCCGAACCCAGTCCGCGGGCGCGGCCGAGCGGCGATCGCATGCTCATATCAGATCCCTCCTAGGGCGGCATAACCGCCGATCCAGCTGAGGAACGTCAGAACGACCGAGACGATCACCACCAGCCAGCCGGTTGCATAGGCTGTACTGAGTTCGAAGCCCCAGCCCGCATCCCAGGCTAAATGCCGGATGCCATTGGCCAGGTGGTAGAACAACGCGAACGTCCAGCCGAACAGCAACAGGCGGCCAAGGATCGAACCGATAAATCCTTGCGCTGTATCGTACGCGCCAGGTCCGGCCGCCGCGGCAATAAGCCACCACACCAATAGCAGCGTGCCGATTGCCAAAACGACGCCGGTGATGCGGTGGAGGATCGACAGCATCGACGTGAGCTGCGGTTTGTAGACTTGCAAATGCGGTGACAGGGGACGGTTATCGGTCGCCATGAACCTTTTCTCCAGAGCCTTTGCCGATCGACCAAGCTTATCCGGGCTGCCGGGCGTGGCCCGGCGGGTCCCTCGTTACCATGCAGCAGGTGAAGCGTGCGGACCGGATGCCCAGCGGATGTCGACAAGCAAAATTGATTTAGACCGGCGAATTGTGTTCGTCAATTGCGGCGCCGGGATTAGTGCTGTTTTTCCGATCCAACATATTGATTTCCAACGCTATACGTAAAAGTTGCTCACGCCGATCTGTGGAAAACCTGTGGAGGAACTGTGTTCAGTGCCACGATTTATGCACAGAAAACTTCGCAAAACCGGCTTTTTCGAGTTGCCGAAGAGGGTCTTAGAATCGGAACATAATACCCGCACGCGCAAGCGTGACGGCAGATCCTTCGCCGCCTCCGAAACAACCGTTCGCGGTTCTTCGGAGGAGCCCAACCGGCCCCGAGGGGGCCACAAGGTAAAGGGGAAGGGTCGTCTGTCGGGACAACACCCAAAGTCTTCGGACGATGGAATGGAGCCTCGGCAGGTTAAGTCGGCAGACGGTGTTGGCTCTTCGGAGCCCCTGTCCTCGGAAGGACCGTCTGCGCCGGGCCGTTAGGCGCAACGGGGCGGGTAACCGTTCCGCAGACGCAGACGGCCTCCGGCGAGCCCGTGCCGAGCGGGCGGTTCGTACCCGGCAGCCATGTCTTCGGACGTTGGCGCTGATGCGAACGGCAAGTTTGGCAACCGCGGGACAGCTGTGATCACCTTCGGGCGGTCACAGCAGTTCCCGGAGGGCCGCTGGGCGCAGGAGGTAAGTCGCCGCATCGGCGGCTCTTCCTGGCGGCGGAGACCTTCGGGTCGACGGCGCCGCCACCCGGAAAGCTTCGGCCGGAAGGGTGGACATGGCAGGCAGGTGTCGCCGCTTCGGCGGCGGATACCGGCCAGTCGGGGAAGGGACGGCGTTTCAATTCCAGGGCACTCGCCGGCCGGGAATTTGGGACGTAGCCCGAAACCAGGAAAGGTTCGCTTGCGAACCGGACCAGGAAGACGGGCAGAAGCGGATGATAGCCCCCTGCGGGTTCAGGTTCTGTAAGGGCCACTGGGTGGATGGGTTAAAAACCGGAAATCCAGCAGCCGCCAGGAGCCGGGGATGACGTATCGGCCAGGGGTGCGTCGCCTACGACCAGGCGGATCCAAGCGGAGCGGCTTGCGGGTGTTGAGGGTTGGTGTCGCCGAGGCTACGGCCGAAGGGAGATTAACCTGAAGGTCTCAAAAGGGCAGGGAGCAATCCCTAAACTGGTAGGACCAAGAAGGCGTCAGGCGTCACGGGCTCCGCGTCCATGCACCTGGCGCCTTCTGCTTTTCGGGTCGCCGGTGCGGTTGAACGCGCCGGAAGATGGTCAATTCTCGTTGCATGCAGAAGACTCAAAAGGGCCCGGCGATTTCGCCGGACCCTTTTAAGGCGTCGAATATAGGCTCCGCATCCAGGCTCGTACGGACGCTGTGTTATCAATGGGGATTCGCGTCGGTCAAACAAAATCTTGTAATCAGTATCTAATCAGGCACTAAACCTTGTTTGGTGATCGCTCGATCGAGGGAGAGCGCTCGTTGTGAACATACTTTCGATCCAATCACACGTCGCTTATGGCCATGTGGGAAACGCGGCCGTCGTTTTGCCCCTGCAACGGCTCGGCCACGAGGTATGGCCGGTTCACACCGTCATGCTATCGAACCATGCGGCCTATCCCGATTATGGTGGCTGCGCAGTCCCGCCGGCAGAACTCGCTTCGGTAATCGACGCACTCGAGCGCCGCGGCGCGCTCGCGCGCTGCGATCTCGTGTTGTCGGGCTACCTCGGCGACGTCGCGGCGGGCGACGTCGTATTGGATGCAGTCGCCCGAGCGCGAAACAACGGCGACGGCGTAATGTATGGCTGCGATCCGGTGATGGGCGACGACGGCGCAATCTATGTTGACGCCGCCATACCTCAGTTCATGCGCGAGCGCGCGGCGCCGCTTGCCGATATCCTGACGCCCAACCTGTTCGAATTGGCGATGTTGACCGGGCAGGCCCCGGACACGTTAAGCGGCGCGCCGCTGGGTGAGATTATTGCCGCGGCGAAAAGGCTCATCGGCCCGCAACGGCGTACCTCGACGGTGCTGATCACCAGTCTCTTCCACGCCGCCTTGGCGTCCAGCGAGGTGGCGATGGCGGCGGTTACCGAGACCGACGCGTGGCTGGTCACGATGCCCAAGCTGTCGTTTGCTACAGCACCGCACGGCGCCGGCGATTGCTGTGCGGCATTGTTCTGCACTGCCCTGTCTGACCATGGCGACCCCACTCAGGCTCTCTCGCAGAGCGCCAGCGCCATCCACGCGGTGCTGCAAGAGACCGCCCGGCTGGGCAAAAGCGAACTGGCTTTGGTCGAAGCGCAGGACCAGATGGTTGCCCCCCGGCAAGTATCCAATGCCGAAGCGGTCCGCTAATCGGTAGAATTTTACATCGCGTCAGAATCTGTTAAGAGGTTTTCGCGCCCTTGTGCTAGGGGAGGGCATCTACGCCAACCGCTGACTCTCCGTTGATTTGACTGATTATATCCTAATAAACGGCTTCCTATTCGGGCTGGTGCTGGCGGCACCAGTAGGCCCGGTCGGTGTGTTGTGCGTGCAGCGGACGTTGTCCGAGGGTCGCATGCACGGACTACTATCCGGTCTCGGCGCGGCGTTCGGTGACGCGATCTATGGCGCGATTGCCGCATTCGGCATCAATGCCATCCAATTATGGATTAACGACCATCAGGCCGGCCTGCGCACGGTCGGTGGCATTGTTTTGCTGCTGCTTGCCGCCAAAACCATATTCGTACGCGCGCGCCGCACGGCGCAGCCCGAAATCGGGCAGATCCACACCGAAAGCCTGTTGCAGGATTTCATTTCGACGTTTCTGCTGGCGATCACCAATCCGATCACCATGCTGACGTTCGCCGGTTTGTTCGTGACCCTCGGGGTCACCGAAGCCGGCGCGTCGGTCGGCAACGCGGCGATCCTGGTGACTGGGGTGTTTCTCGGTTCAGCCCTTTGGTGGTTCGCCCTGGCCTCAACCGCCAATCTGGCGCGGCCCTATCTCGACGGTAGCTATCAGCGGCTGGTTACCCGGATTTCCGCGGCGATCTTGATCGGTTTCGGGGTCTACGCCCTCGTCACCGCCCAGTATTACTACTAGTTTTTCTTAGTTATCGCCGCTTGCGGGATGCCAGCCCGCCGGCGCCAGTTCGAAGCTGGCGAATTCGAAACCCGGCGACACGGTACAGCCGACCAGCGTCCAATCGCCGAGCGATTGGGCCGATTGCCAATGTCCAGCTTCGATCACCGCCTGCGGTCGCTGACCAGCCGGCAAATCGGGGCCGAGGCGCACTTCCGACGGCTGATTGCCGTCAGGCGAAGTGCGCAACGCGAGCGGCGCGCCCGCGTACCAATGCCAAATCTCGCTGGCGTCGATTACCCGGTGCCAAGCCGATTTCTCGCCGGCCTGCAGCAGGTAGTAGATTGCCGTGCAGGCACTGCGCCCATCATCGCCGATCGGGTTGGTGTCGCGAAAGGTTTCGATGAAATGGCCGCCTTCCGGGTGCGGTTGCATTTGCAAGAGGTCGATAATCTGCGCCGCGGTCAGGTTTTCCATGGCGCCCGCCAGTTCAGCCGGTGGGTTCGGTTGCGGTCATCGAGGCGCGCTCGGTGAAACCGGCGAACCAGTCAGAAAGTTTGGGGCTTTCGCTGCGCCAGTCGACATCCGCAAAGCGGAAATCCCGGTAAGCCAGAGCGCACGCCACCGCAATCTGACCGATCGTAACCGGGCCATTGAGGGCGTCGGCTTCGCTTTCCAGCGCGGCAATCGCCTTCGCCACCGATAACTCCTGCCGTTCGACCAGCTTTTGCGACAGCTGGTCGGGTTCGTGGAAGATCAGTTCCATGCGCACCGTGACCGACGCATCGAGGATGCCGTCGGCGAGCGCGAGCTGGCGCAAGGCGGTCCACCGCTCGGCGCCCTCGGCAGGGTAAAGGTGCGCGCCGGCAATGGCGTCCAGGTACTCGCAAACGGCGTTCGATTGGAATAGCGGCGGCCCGTCGTCGCGGATCAATGTCGGAACTTTGCCCAGCGGGTTGTCGTCGCGAAAACCGGGCGGGTCGGCCCAGGGGTCGATCGCTTCGGTCTCGACCTGGCCTTCGAGCCGTGCTTCGATCAGCGTGACGCGGGCTTTGCGCGCATAGGGCGACGGCACGGAATAGATGAGCTTCATGGTTGCGGTCTCCGCTGCATTGCTGTCCAGAATTTGTTCATCTCACCGCACGACTATAGGTCAGCGGGGCGGTCGCGTCATCGCCGCGCCATTGCGTAACCACTATGATAGATTAACGCCATGTGGCCGGATGTAGTCGATCTTCGCGATTTCTATGCCTCGAGCCTGGGCCAGGTGGCGTGCCGCCTGGTGCGGCGCAAGATGCGCACCTATTGGACCGACGTGACCGGCATGAACGTGCTCGGTATCGGTTTCGCAACCCCCTATATGTTGCCCTTTTGCGACGAAGCCTCGCGCATATCGGCGATCATGCCGGCGCGCATGGGCGTGCTGGCATGGTCGGCGCCCGACGGCGGCGCCAGCAACGCCGTCTGTTTGGCCGATGAGGGTGCGTTGCCATTTCCCGATCTCTCGATGGACCGCATCTTGGTCGTGCACGGGTTGGAATACACCGAACAGGTATCTGAGTTGCTGCGCGAGTTGTGGCGGGTACTGGCCGATGGCGGCCGCTTGATCGTGATTGCACCCAACCGGCGCGGTCCGTGGGCGCACGCCGACGATACGCCGTTCGGCCACGGCCATCCCTACACCCTCGACCAATTGAACCGCGCGCTGCGGCAATCGATGTTCACGCCAGTGCGCGGCACGCGGGCGTTGTTTGTGCCGCCGACCCGCCGGCGCTTCTGGCTGGCGACGGCGCCAGCCTGGGAAAAAGTCGGCGCGCGCTGGTTTCGCGTGCTCGGCGGCGTCGTCATGGTCGAAGCGGCAAAACAGATCTATGCCGGCACGCCGGCGGTTGAGCGCCAACGCCGGCCCGGTTACGTCACGGTTCCTGGGCAGGCGCTTCCGCGGACTCCGCTGCCGTCCCGCGGCTCAACAGATAAATAGCCTCCTCGGCCAGCCAATTGGTCCACCGCCCGACCGTTTCGCGCGGGGTGGCGCGGCCCGAATGGTCGATCGAGACGATGCGGTCGATCACGAAGCCCATTTCGCCGACCAGGGTGACGAAGTCGGTCAAGGTGCAAAAGCGGATGTTCGGGGAATCGCACCAGATATAGGGAAGTTTTTCCGACATCGGACTGCGGCCTTGCAGCAACAGGTCGAAGCGAACGCGCCAATAGCCGAGATTGGGAAAGCTGACAATTGCATGCCGGCCGATCCGCAGCAATTCGCGCAGGGTGCCTCGGACGTCATAGATCGACTGCAGGGTTTGCGACAGCACGACGTAGTCGAAAGCGTCGTTTGGGTAGTTGTGCAAATCGGTTTCCGCGTCGCCCTGCACGACGGCAAGGCCAAGGCTGACCGACCGGTTGACGCCTTCCTGGCTAAGCTCGATGCCGCGGCCGTCGACCTGCTTGAAATGGACTAGGTAATCGAGCAGCTCGCCGTCGCCGCAGCCGATATCGAGCACCCGGCTGCCCGGCTCGATCATGTCGGCGACCCGCTGTAAATCGATGCGGCTTTGAATCTGCGCCGCTGGCTGGATGCGGTTCATGGCGCGGCAGACCCGCCGTCCCCGTTCAAACCGCGCAATTCCGCGGCACCGGCCAAAAATCCGGACAAAATGCGGAAAAATTCCGGCTCGTCGAGCAGGAAGGCGTCGTGTCCGGCGTCGGTTTCGATCTCGACGAAACTGACCGAGGCGGCAACGGCATTGAGCGCGTGGACGATCTGCCGCGATTCCGAAGTGGGGAATAGCCAGTCCGAGGTGAAGCTGATCAGACAAAATCGCACCGGCGTATCCTTGAACGCATTGGCGAGAATGCCGTCGTGTTCGGCCGCCAGGTCGAAATAGTCCATCGCCCGAGTGATGTAGAGATACGAATTGGCGTCGAAGCGTTCGACGAAGGTGCTGCCCTGGTGGCGCAAGTAGCTTTCGATCTGAAAGTCGGCGTCGAAGCCGTAGGTAACGTTTGCGCGGTCTTGCAGATTGCGGCCGAACTTCCGGTGCAGCGCCGAATCCGACAGATAGGTGATATGCGCGGCCATACGCGCCACCGCGAGGCCGCGGTGGGGCGTATCCGCTTGGTCGTAGTAGCTGCCGCCGTGCCAGTTCGGATCGGCCATGATCGCCTGCCGGCCGACTTCGTGGAAGGCGATGTTCTGCGCCGAGTGGCGCGCCGCGCCGGCAATCGGAATGGCGCAAAAGACTCGCTCTGGATAACGCGCCGCCCATTCCAATACTTGCATGGCGCCCATCGAGCCGCCGGTCACGCAAAACAGTTGGTCGATGCCGAGATGGTCGATCACCAGCTTCTGCGCGTTGACCATGTCGGTGATGGTAATGATCGGGAAGTCCAACCCGAACGGTTCGCCGGTTTGCGGATTGATATCCTTCGGGCCGGCAGTCCCCATGCAACCGCTTAGGACATTGACGCAGATCACGAAAAAGCGGTCGGTGTCGATCGGTAGCCCGGCACCGATGACCGTGTGCCACCAGCCCGGCTTACCGGTAACCGGATGGGGTTCGGCGGCGAACTGGTCGCCGGTCAGCGCGTGGCAGATTAAAATTGCGTTCGAGCGGTCGGCGTTCAGCGTGCCGTAGGTCTGGTAGGCAACCGTAAACGGGCCAAGGCGCTGGCCCGAGACGAGCTCGAGCGGGTCGCGCTCGCCGAGCACGATGGCGTGCCCCGGCAAGTCGGTGACCGCCGGCGTGACCGCGATCGGCGCCGTCTTCGCAGCACCGGAATTGGTTACGACAGTCATCGGTTATCGCCGTTCGTCCAGGTTTCGCCTTTTGCGCCGCTAGTTTACCCGAATAGGCTCTAAGTTGGGCGCTGCGCAAGTGTCAACGTTTTCTTTGCCAAAACGCCGCCGCCGCACTACAAAGTGGCCGCTTTTCCCGGGAAGAAACGAAAGATGAACGACGCTCCCCGTAGCCTCGACGCGCTTCGTCGCGAGATCGATACCGTCGATGACGCCCTGCACGATTTGTTGCGGCGGCGCGCGGCGCTGGTCGCCGAGATCGGCGCGTTGAAAAGCAGCGAGCGGACAACGATTTTCCGGCCGGCCCGCGAAGCCTTGCTGTTGCGACGGCTGTTGGCGCGCGGCGACGGAAAATTGCCGGTCGACGCCTTGGTGCGAATTTGGAGCGAGATCATCGCCGCATCGACGCAGATCCAAGGCGGCTTGACGGTTGCCTACTGCCCGATCGGCGATGCGGTGACCGCTGACCGGTTGGCGCGCGGGCGGTTTGGCGCCGGCGCCTCGCTGGTGCCCGTCTCGACGCCGGCGCAGGTGGTTACTGCCGTCACCGGCGGCGAGGCGTCGGTCGGATTGATGCCGGTACCGCGCCAGGACGATCGGGCGCCGTGGTGGCCCTTGTTGTATGGCCGCACCGGTGATGCGGCGGTTCAAGTGGTCGCGTGTGTCCCCTTCGCTCTAAGGGGAGGTGAGGAATTGAGCGGCCTCGTCATTGCACGCGGTACAGCGGAGCCGTCGGGTGATGACCGCAGCCTGATCGTGTTCGAAAGCGACGAGCCCTTCAGCCGCGATCGGGTTCGCAAATCCCTGACCGATAACGGATTTGATTCCGCCCAAACGCTCTCGTATGACGACCCCGGCCGGCCCGGTGTGCATCTCTACCTGGCCGATGTTCGCGGGCACGTGGCGCCGGATGACGCGCGTCTGGACAGCGTGCGGCAGGTCTTGCCGGCGTCTTCGATCGGTGCTGTCGGTGTATATGCCAGGCCGATTGGCGCAAACGGCTGAGCTGAAGCGGATAAAAGGAGCACGACGGGCGTGGCGCGACCGCAACCAAAAGAGGGTGTTTTGAGGGTGACCCCCTATGCCGGCAGCGAAGCCAAGGCGGAGGGGAGCCAACTCATCAATATCAGCTCGAACGAAAGTGCGTTCGGAGCGAGCGCGCGCGTGGTCGAAGCCTATACCAGTGCCGCGGCCAACATGCGCCGCTATCCGGAAATCGACGCGCGATCGCTGCGTCAGGCATTGGCGGCGCATTACGACCTCGAGCCGGAGCGGATCATTTGCGGTAACGGCTCGGACCAGATCATCGATCTGATCGCGCTGGCCTACGCCGGCGTCGGCGACGAGGTGATTTACAGTGCGCATGGCTTTCAGATGTACCCGATTGCCGCCCACGCCGTCGGCGCGATGCCGGTGGCTGCCCCTGAGACCGATTTAACCGCCGATGTCGATGCCATGCTCGATCGGGTCAACGAACGCACCCGCATCGTATTTCTCGCCAACCCGAACAACCCGACGGGCACCTTTGTCGACCGGGCGACGCTGGCGCGGTTGCACAATGGCTTGCCCGGTGATGTGCTGCTGGTGATCGATTCGGCCTACGCCGAATACGTCACCCACGCCGACTACGAACCCGGCATCGAGCTGGTGCGTGGCAACGACAATGTCGTGATGACGCGGACGTTTTCGAAAATATTCGCGCTCGCCGCCTTGCGCGTCGGTTGGGCCTACGGCCCGGCCGAGGTGATCGGCATTCTCGATCGCGTGCGGCCGCCCTTCAACGTGAGCGCGCCAGCGATCGCTGGTGCCATCGCGGCCCTGGACGATCGCGCGCACACCGAACACGCGCGCCGCCACAACGCCGAGGTATTGCCGTGGTTCGCCGACGAGGCAGCTGCGCTGGGCCTCACGGTCAATCCGTCGGTCGCCAACTTCGTGATCGTTCATTTCGATCCCGATACGCCGAAAAACGCGGAAGCGGCCTACCAGTATCTGTTCAGCAAAGGCATCGTGACCCGGCGGGTCGGCGGCTATGGACTGCCCGATTGGGTGCGCATGTCGATCGGTACGCGCAACGAAATGGCGACCGTGCGCGACACGTTGCAGGAATTCTTAGAGAAAAATGACTGATACCCAACTTTTCGAGCGTGTCGCGATCATCGGCATCGGCCTGATCGGCTCGT
>JBFKGW010000040.1:0-10387 GCA_041633145.1 Alphaproteobacteria bacterium | reverse complement strand
TGCAGCACCAGGGCGATATCGTCGGGCTCAGCATAGTCGGGCTCGGCTGCGCCGTTGCCTTGACCGGCCGCCGCGATGGTAAAGCTGCCAGCCGGGCTGCCTTCTGCCACGTCGAGCTCATAGACGGGGACATCGAGGTCTCGCGCCACCTCGATCGCCGGCGACTCGCTACCGGCCTCGACCAACAGCGCCTTGGCGTCGAGGTCTTCCAGGTAAAAGCGGAATTCTTCGTCGCGATAGGCCGGGTTCAGCGGCGCGGTAGTGGCGCCAGCGGCGACCGCGACGAAGGCCGCGGCCATTTCCGGGCCATTGGGCAAGACAATCGCGACCCGGTCGTTGCGGTCCACTCCCAGCCGCCGCAAGGCGGAAACCGTATCGGCGACGAGGGTTCGCAAAGCGGCGTAGGTGAGCGGCGACCGATCGACGGCGGTGATCGCCGTGTCGCCATCGGCGCCAGAGCTAAGAAGTTCGATGACGGTTTGTGCAGCCATGAGTCGATGTTCCCAAGAATAGCGCTGTCGGAGCGGCACCCGGCACAACGTTATAAACGGTCGGCGCCGCGGATGTGACCACCAGCAATGATCTATTCAATAGGCGAAAGGGGCCACCGTCTGCAACGGTCAGAGCGGCCTGCAGGTGCCCTATCGGCTCAGAAAAGCTTTATTAGACGACAATGTCGAGGCGGGGATTGCCGAACCACCCCAGCGGAACGGCCTCACCAGGCAGCAGGATATCGTCGTCGAAATCAAGCGATGGATAGGCGGCAGCTGCCTGCTCGTGCACGACCGCAGGGCGGTTCGACGGAAATTCCTCTTGGGCGAACTGCTGGACGAAAAAAAGATTGGTGGCGGCGCCGCTAAACAATTCGGGAGCGTCGCGGTAATACTGCGTTTTGCTACGCGGTTCCTCAGTCGGCCGGTCGAGAGGCTCGCCCACTTCCGAACGCAGCGGGTCTCGCCGTAGCCGGCCACCACCATACGCAGCAACCGGCTCACGGTCGGCATAGCGCTGTGCCGCCGTCCTGGCAGCACGAGTAGCGTGCCCATGCAACGGGTCGTGGATGGCGGTCGGGGCCGGAAGATGCGGAGGGTTTATCACGGTGAGTCCAATGCCATCCCTGTTTAAATACAAACTTATCTAATATTACTTAAAAATTCAATCAAAATTGTAGTAATTTTTTACGTTTTGTTAACCAATTTTATTAACTATATCAGGAGTTTACAGATTTAAAGCCGAATCTTGACCGATAATATTACTTTTTATTAACGATTGAATTGTATCTTTATTTTGGGCTTGTCCGCACTGGGCCCACATGATTTTTCGTGCTCACGCCTTCAGGTAGGAGGGGAAGCGTGTCGCCTGTCGCCGAACTGGCATTGCCGGGTCTGCTTAGAGAAGATGACGAATCGGGCGCACTGTCCGATTTGGTCAGCGTTCTCGTATCGTCGGGCGATCTGTTCTACGAATGGGACCTGGTTGCCGACGGTCTATCCTGGGTCGGCCAGACCAAGGACGTAATCGGCATTGCCGATGTATCGCGCATCGCCAACGGCAGCACCTACCTGCAACGAATCCATCCGGAAGATTTACCTCGCCGCATGGTTGCCTTGTCGCAACATGTCGAAAACAACCGGTCATTCGACGTCGAATACCGGGTGCGCCGTGACGACGGGCAGTTCGCCTGGATTCAAGAGCGCGCCGTCGCTGCTTCCGATGCAAACGGCAAGCCGCTGCGTTTGACTGGCATCGTCCGCGACATCAGCGAGCACAAAAGCACCGCCGAAGAGGTCAATTTCCTGACCAACCACGACGCGCTGACCGGACAGTACAATCGCATACGGTTGCGCGAAGCGCTCGGCCAGACAGTCGAAGCAGCCATCCGCCGTAACCGCCAGGGCGGTTTTCTCCTGGTCGGGCTCGACAAGTTGAACATCGTCGCCGACGTCTACGGCGACGATACGGCCGACACCATCGTGCTGGCCGTGGCGCAGCGCATCGAACAGTGCCTGCGCGCCGGTGACATCGTCGGTCGTGTCGGCTTCGATCGTTTTGCCGTCATTTTGAGCGATTGTTCGGAACAGCAGGTAACTGCGATCGCCGACCGGTTCCTGGCCACCATTCGTGACACCGCAGTTAACACCTCGAACGGGCCGATGTATGTGACCGCCTCGATCGGCGCCACCGTATTCCCGACCTGCGCCAAGAACGTGCGTGAAGTCGTTGGTCAGGCCGACAACGCGCTGCGCAGCGCGCGCCGGCTCGGCTGCGATTGTTACCTCGAATTCCGCGACGTTCCCAACCAACGCATTACTGAGCGGCCCGATCTGGTCATCGCCGAACAAGTCAAGCAGGCCTTACGCGACGACCGCCTCGTCCTAGCCTTTCAGCCCATTGTGCCGGTGGACGGCGGCGCGCCGGATTTCTACGAGTGCCTGGTCCGCATGCTCGACGAAAACGGCGAACCGGTTCCCGCCGGCATTTTCGTTCCCATCGTCGAGCAAATGGGCTTGATGCGCCTGGTCGACCGGCGGGTACTCGACTGCGGCATTGCGGTGTTAAAGGAAAATCCCGACATCAGCCTGTCGATCAACGTTTCGGGCATGACCGCTGTTGACCCGGTCTGGCTACACCAATTGCACGAACACCTCGAAGCCCACCCTGACGTGGCGCCGCGGCTTATCCTGGAAATTACCGAAACGGTGGCGCTCGACGACATCGCCGACTCGTCGCGCTTCGTGCGCTCCCTCAACGAGTTCGGTTGCCGAGTCGCGCTCGACGATTTCGGCGCCGGCTATACCTCGTTTCGCCATTTGCGCGGGCTCAATGTTGATCTGGTGAAGATCGACGGTTCGTTCGTGCGCGACCTGCCGACCAACGAAGACAATCAGTTGTTCGTTCGGACGCTGATCAACCTGGCCAAAGGAATTGGCCTGAAAACCGTCGCCGAGTGGGTCGAAACCGAAGAGGAAGCGGAACTGTTGCGCCGCGAAGGCGTCGATTTCTTGCAGGGCTGGTATTTCGGCAAGCCGACCATCGAGCCGCCCTGGTCCACGTAAACTCTCCTGGGGCGCTGGCCGCGCCGCACACCCCCTAGCCGTCGTCCTTCTGCTTCGAAGGGCGGCGCGTGCGCGACAGGTTATCAACCTGTTGCTGCAGCGCCTTGAGTTGTGCCTTGAGCGCCCTCATATCGTCGTCTTCGCCGGCCTCGCTCTCAGCGGCTGCCGGCTCTTCGGCGCCTTCCTGTTCGCCGCGCCCGTTAGCGGCGAACGGCGTGAACATCTGCATTGCCCGTTCGAACATCGCCATATTCTGTTTGCCCAACTCTTCCCACTGGGCGAATGGAAAGATGCCGCCCATCGCCTCTTTCACGTAGTTGCGCATGGTCTCTTCGTTCTGGGTGAACGCGTTCATCGAATATTCGAGGTAGTTGGGGATAACCGATTGCAGGCTGTCGCCGTAGAAGCCGATGAGCTGGCGCAGGAAGTTGATCGGCAACAGGTTTTGGCCCTTGCTCTCCTCTTCGAAAATAATCTGGGTCAGTACCGACCGCGTAATGTCATCGCCACTCTTGGCGTCGACGACGACAAAATCCACGCCGGATTTCACCATCTCGGCCAGATCGTCCAGGGTGACGTATTTGCTGGTCGCGGTGTTATAGAGCCGCCGGTTGGCGTACTTTTTTATGGTTATCGCTTCGGTCGTATCGTTGTCGGCCATGGAATTCGGCACCGCCATTGCTGATAATGCCTTGTCAGTATAGCAGAAACCGCCACAAATGCTGCAATGCAGCGCAACTGGCCGCAATGCAGCGATATCCGATATAGTGGCGCCGATGACCGATAAGCCCGATTTTGCCGCGCTGGCGCGCGAGTATCTCGATTTGTGGGAAGATCAGCTGGCCGCGATGGCGGCCGATCCCACGCTCGCCGAGCAATCGGCGCGTTTTTTCGAGACCATGGGCCAGGCAGAGGCGGCCACCAACCCTCTGTCGACGGCCCAAATGGCGGCGATGGCGCAACAGTTCATGTCGCTCGCTGGCCTCGCGGCGGCAGGCCAGGCAGAGGATGGCGAGGTGACAGATGAACCCACAAAACCGACCCCGGCAGGGTCCGCGCCCGCTGCCGCTGCACCTGGCGACAGCGCTCAACACCTGGCTCAGCTCGCAAGCCGCCTTGCCGCTCTTGAAGAGCGGCTCGATCGCCTGGAGACCGGAAGTCGCGGCGCGCGCCGAAGCGCTAAACCAGCAGCTGGCAAAGGCCGCGGCGCAAAGGCAAAAAGCGGCACCCCGCGAAAACGGTCAAAGCCAAAGCCAGCCTAGCCGCGAACCGCCAGCCGATCCCTTCGATCAAGCGGTCACGTACGAAATATTCCGCCGCTTGCAGGATCTGGCGGCGGGAATCAAGGCCTACCGCAGCCACCCCTATCATCGCGATGTCGCGGAACCGGCGACCTTGTGGCGCGACGGCACCACGCGGCTGCTCGATTTTCGCCCCGACGGCGGCCGGCCCGTGCTGTTCGTGCCGTCGCTGGTCAACCGCGGCTATATCCTCGATCTCTCCGACCACTGCAGCCTGCTGCGTTGGCTCGCCAGCGAAACCGGCCTGCGGCCCCTGCTCGTTGATTGGGGCGCGCCGGGCGAGGCCGAACGCACATTCACGTTGACCGATTACATCGCCGACCGGCTCGAGGCGGCATTCGATGCCGCGCACGCGCACTCGCCCGAAGGCGCACCGATCGCCGTCGCCGGCTATTGCATGGGCGGCCTATTGGCGCTCGCGCTGACAATCCGGCGCCAGAGCCAGGTCTCGCGGCTGGCGCTGCTGGCGACGCCGTGGGACTTCCACGCCGAGCGGGTCGCCCAAGCCGAGGCAGTCGGCCGGGCAATCGCCGCCGCCGCGCCACTGTTGGAGACCTACGGCGAACTGCCGGTCGACGTCATTCAGTCGATGTTCGCCAGCCTCGATCCGTTTCTGGTGCTGCGTAAATTTATCGCCTTCGCCCACCTCGATCCGGCATCCGACAAGGCGGCGCAATTCGTCGCCCTGGAAGACTGGTTGAACGACGGTGTCCCCCTCGCCGCCGCGGTGGCGCGCGAGTGTCTGGCCGGCTGGTATGGCGAGAACACACCGCACAACCTCAATTGGCGAATCGATGGCGAGATCATCGATCCCGCCGCCTTTGCCAAGCCATCGCTGGTCCTGGTGCCGAGCCATGACCGCATCGTGCCCCCCGGCTCGGCTAAGGCGTTGGGCGCCGCGCTGCCAAACGCGACGGTGCAAACCCTGCCGTTCGGCCATATCGGTATGGTCGCCGGCGCGCGGGCGAAACAAGCGGCCTGGGCGCCGTTAGCGGACTGGTTGTCGGCAGCGTGACGATCGGCGGTAGCGGATTGCTGGACTCGCCTCCCAGCCAAGGCTATATCCAACCCCATAACAGAAGGGGAAGCGCGTGCTGTGCGGCGCGGCCGAGTGAGCCGGTGTCGCACATTGGAATGCAACGCGGAACAAGGAGAGAATCATGAGCGAAGTCGTTATCGCCGGGGCGGCCAGGACACCGGTCGGCGCCTTCAACGGAACCCTATCCGGCCTCAGCGCCGCCGAGTTGGGCACGGTCGCCATCGCCGCGGCCTTGGAGCGCGCCGGCGTGTCTCCGGAAGATGTCGATGAAGTGGTCATGGGCCAGGTTTTGACCGCCTCGACCGGCATGAACCCGGCACGCCAGGCGCTGCTCGCTGCCGGCATTCCCGACGACCGCACCGCTTATCTCGTCAACCAGGTCTGCGGCTCGGGCCTGCGCTCGGTCGCGCAGGGCTTTCAAGCCATCAAGCTGGGTGAATCCAGCATCGTCGTTGCCGGTGGCCAGGAAAGTATGAGCCAGGCGCCCCATGCCGCGCATATGCGCAATGGCACCAAAATGGGCGACATGAAAATGGTCGACACCATGATCAAGGACGGCCTGTGGTGTTCGCTGATGGGCTACCACATGGGCAACACCGCCGAAAATGTTGCCGAGAAATGGCAGATTACCCGCGACGAGCAGGACGAATTCGCCGCCGCCTCACAACAAAAAGCAGAAGCGGCGCAGGCGGCCGGCAATTTCAAGGACGAGATCGCGCCGGTCACGGTCAAGACGCGCAAGGAAGATATCCTGTTCGACACCGATGAGTACCCGCGCGCCGGTACGACTGCCGAGACGCTTGGCAAGCTGCGCCCGGCGTTCGACAAGGAAGGCACGGTGACCGCCGGCAACGCCTCGGGCATCAACGACGGCGCCGCCGCGACGGTCCTGATGAGCGCCGACGAAGCGGCGAAGCGCAGCATCACGCCGCTCGCGCGTATCGTCTCGTGGGCCACCGCCGGGGTCGATCCCGCGGTCATGGGTAGCGGACCGATCCCGGCGAGCCGTAAGGCGCTGGAGAGGGCCGGCTGGAGCATCGAGGATGTCGAGTTGGTGGAAGCCAACGAGGCGTTCGCCGCGCAAGCCATCGCGGTCAACCGCGATCTGGGCTGGGATCCCGACATCGTCAACGTCAACGGTGGCGCGATTGCCATCGGCCATCCGATCGGCGCCTCGGGCAACCGGGTACTGGTGACGCTACTGCACGAGATGCAACGCCGCGACGCCAAGAAGGCTCTCGCCACCTTGTGCATCGGCGGCGGCATGGGCATCGCCATGTGCGTCGAACGCGATTAAATCGCGCCCGGAGAATTCGCAAAGGGGAAAGGCGGCAATTAAATCATCGGTCCGCAACGGCCCGCAGAAGGCCGCTGGACCGCTATCATAGGGAGTAAAGAGATATGGCAAGGGTAGCCTTGGTCACCGGCGGCACGCGGGGTATCGGTGAAGCGATCAGCAAAGCGTTGAAAGGCGCTGGCCGCGAAGTCGTCGCCAACTACGCCGGCAACGAACATGCCGCGCACGACTTCCATGAGCGCACCGGCATTCCGGTCTACAAGTTCGACGTGTCCAATTTCGAGGCGACCTCCGCAGCGATCGCCCAGATCGAGTCCGATGTCGGACCCATCGAGATTCTCGTCAACAATGCCGGCATTACCCGCGACGGCACCTTGCATCGCATGGAGCACGAGCAGTGGCAGTCGGTGATCGATACCAATCTCGGCGGCTGCTTCAACTGCTCGCGTGCAGTCATCGAGGGCATGCGCGAGCGCGCCTTCGGGCGTATCGTCAACATCGGCTCGATCAACGGCCAGGCCGGCCAGTACGGCCAGGTCAACTACGCCGCCGCCAAGTCGGGTATTCACGGCTTCACCAAGGCGCTGGCCAAGGAAGGCGCGGCCAAAGGGATCACCGTCAATGCTATCGCGCCGGGCTATGTCGATACCGAGATGGTCCGTGCCGTGCCGCCGGACGTGCTCGAGAAGATCATCGCCGGGATTCCGGTCGGCCGCCTCGGCAAGGCCGACGACATTGCCCGCGGGGTGATTTTCCTGACCGGCGATGCGGCCGATTTTATCACCGGCTCGACGCTGTCGATCAACGGCGGCCAGCACATGTACTAGACCGGTAGCGGTCTCCGGCGCACGATGTTGGCACTGCTGAGCGATCCCGCCGCGTGGGCGAGCCTGCTGACCCTGGCGTTGCTGGAGATCGTGCTCGGCGTCGACAATGTCATCTTCCTGTCGATCGTCTCGTCGCGTCTGCCGGCCCACCAGCAGCGGCCAGCCCGGCGGATCGGCCTGCTGCTGGCGCTGGCGGGGCGGATCATCCTGCTGTTTGCGCTGACCTGGATCATCGGCCTGACCGCACCGCTGTTCGAGATCTTTGAACTCGAAATCTCCTGGCGCGACCTCATTCTCGCCGGCGGCGGCCTGTTTTTACTGGTCAAAGCGACCACCGAGATCCACCACATGCTGGAAGGCGGTGGCGGACAAGGTAAACCGGGCGCGGCGGTGTTCGCCTCGGTGCTGGTGCAGATCTTCCTGCTCGATCTGGTGTTTTCCCTCGATTCGGTGCTCACCGCCATTGGCATGGCCGAGCACATCGAGATCATGGTTGCCGCCGTCGTGATCGCCATCATTGTCATGCTGGTGGCGGCAGAGCCGATGAGCGCCTTCGTCGAGCGCCACCCCACGGTGAAGATGCTGGCGCTCTCCTTTCTGTTGCTGATCGGCGTGGCGCTGATCGCCGACGGCCTCGATTTCCACATCCCGCGCGGCTTCCTCTATTTCGCCATCGCGTTCGCCGCCGGCGTCGAGATCTTGAACCTGCTGGTACGCCGCCGCGCCGCCGCGCACACATCGGAATCGTCGTGAGCCGCGAATACCCCGACCGGCCGATCGCCGGCGTCGGCGTCGTCGTCTTGAAGGAAGATGCCGTCCTGATGATCCAACGCGGTAAACCGCCGCGCGACGGCCAGTGGAGCATCCCAGGCGGCAAGCAGAAGCTGGGCGAGACCTGGCGCGCCACCGCGGCGCGCGAAGTGCGCGAGGAAACCGGCGTCGAGATCGAGGTGATTGGCTTGGTCGACGTGGTCGACGCCATCGTGCGCAAGGGCGACCCGCTGCTGCCCGGCATCCGCCCCAACCCCGCGGAAGCCGACCCCAGCCAGCCGGTGCGGTTTCACTACACGTTGGTCGACTGCGCGGCGGTGTGGACCGACGGCGAGGTGCGCGCCGGCAGCGACGCCGCGCACGCCGAATGGTGGCCGCTCGCGCGCCTCGGCGAACTGCCGCTGTGGTCGGAGACCGTGCGCATCATCACCGAGGCGGCGGCGTTAAGGGATAATCAGGCGTAGCCCACTTTCCGGTCATTCCCTGCTAAATCCTCCCCCATCAAGGGGGCTGAGGCTGGACCGTCACGCCAGTGGCGTGGCGTAAGCCAGCCGAAGCATTTTTTTTCTGCGGTTCGACTTGCGTCGTGCTTTTGCACGACGGTTCGTCCCGCAGCCCCCCTTGTGGGGGAGGGTCGGGGTGGGGGTCAGCTGCCCTGCGCCCGGCGGAACGCCGCCATGTGGAAGGCGGCGTGGGCCGGTTCGTAGACATACTCGCGGCCGACCGGGCAGGCGCGCCGGGCGCGGCAGCCTAAGTCCAGGCAATCGGCGCCCGCCGCGGCCGATAGATGGCTGACGCAGACCGGCACATCGTAACCATCGAGCCCGAAGGCGTCGACCGGGCACGCTGAGAGACAGGGTCTGTCGGCGCAGGATTCGCACGGCCGCCGACGGGTGTCGCGCGGCGGCAGGTCGAGGGGTTCGGCGAACGCCAGCGCGCCGCGATAGGCGTGCCACAGGCCAAACTCGGGATGAATCAGAACGCCGAGCGGCGACGGCGCCACCGCGTCGGCCCGTTGCGCCCAGCGCTGGAACGGCAGGTGCGGCGGTGCGCCGAAGGGAAACAACGGCGTCGCGCCGAGCGCCGCAGCGGTCCCGGTCAGGACGTCGCGCACCCAATCGTCGAGCGGATTGGCGCTGCTGGCATATTGTCCTGTCGTCCACGTGGCCTCGAAGGCCTGCCACATCGCCGGTCCGGCATTGCCGACCAGCACCAGCGTCGCCGGATCACCCGGTACCATGTCGTCCGCCACGGGATGAAAGCCGCCACGGACGATGAGGCCGTGTCGAGTAACAAACTTGGCGATGTCATCAATATCGACCATTAATTCCGCTGAACTTTCGGGTCGATCAGCGTCAAAGCCCCTCTCCCATGGGGAGAGGGTTCATCAGGGCGCGCCCGCTAGATGCAATTTAGACGCTACTCCGCCGCGATTAGGCGTTTGAGATACTGGCGGTCGAGCAGCTCGGCGATCTGGATGGCGTTGAGCGCCGCACCCTTGCGCAGATTGTCCGCCACCACCCAGATGTTGAGGCCGTTATCGACGGTCGGATCTTCGCGGATGCGGCTGACATAGACCATGTCTTCGCCGGCCGCCTCGACCGGCGTGACATAGCCTTCGTCGGCCCGGAGGTCGACCACCGACACGCCCTCGGCGCTTTTCAGCGCCTCGCGCGCCGCCTCGGCCGAGACCTCACGCGCAAATTCCATGTTGATCGCCTCGGCATGGCCGATAAACACCGGCACGCGCACGCAGGTCGCCGTCACCTTGATCTTGGGGTCGAGGATCTTCTTGGTCTCGACCACCATCTTCCATTCCTCCTTGGTCGAGCCGTCGTCCATGAACACGTCGATGTGGGGAATCACGTTGAAGGCGATCTGCTTGGTGAATTCCTTTTTCTCGATCGGGTCGTTCACGTAGACCGCGCGGGTCTGGTTGAACAGCTCATCCATTGCGTCCTTGCCCGAGCCCGAGGTCGACTGATAGGTGGCGACGACGACGCGCTCGATGCCGAAGGCCTCGTGCAGCGGCTTCAGGGCGACGACCATCTGGATGGTTGAGCAGTTGGGGTTGGCGATGATGTTGCGCTTGGTGT
>JBFKGW010000039.1:0-10460 GCA_041633145.1 Alphaproteobacteria bacterium | reverse complement strand
TGGCTGTCGGCGTGGTTTGCGGCGACGGCGATCTTGCGCAGAAGTTCGGCTGCTTGCGTCGATTTACGCAGCTTCGCCTCGGCGCGTTTACGCTCGGTAATGTCGACCGTCATGACGTAGCAACCGAGCACTTGGCCGTCATCGCCGAAATGCGGCAAGTAGGTGGTTAGGTATTCGGCGAAGGTGCCATCGACCGCCGTTCGCTCTTGTTCGAAGGTGACCTGTTCGCCGGCGAGCACTCTTCGGAAATAAGGTTCGACGTTCCGGTATGTCGCTTCGTCCTGGATCTCGCTCGAATGCCTGCCGATGATCTCGTCGCGCGACTTGCCGAACAAGTCTTCGACGCGCTTATTCACGTAGCGATAGCGCAGTTCGGCATCGAAATAGATGAAGAACCCGGGCAAGTTATCGGTGATCAGACGTAACTGGCGTTCGTTTTCCCGTAATTCGCGTTCGGCGGCCACGCGTCCGGTGATATCGACCAGCAACCCGTAAACACCGAGCACTTCGCCACTTTCGTTGATGTGGGGCAAGTACCGCGAGTCGTAAGTGTGCTTCGAGCCGTCGGGCAGCGTTCTCACTTGTTCAAAGGTCGCCTCTCGACCGTCGAGCGCCGTCTCGACGTAGGGCTGAATTTCCCGGTAACCCGGTTCACCGATAACGTCGATGAGCTGCCTGCCATAGAGCTGTTCAGCCGGCAGTCCATGCAGCCCTTCAAACGCTTTGTTGACGAAGCGATAGCGTTGCTCGGCGTCGAAATAGATGATCATGGCGCCAATGTTGTCGGCTACCAGCCGCAACCTGTTTTCGTTTTCGCGCGCCACAGTTTCTGCGTTTTTGCGCTCTGTTATGTCGATCGAAAGTCCGTAGACGCCCAGAACCTCGCCGCTTTCGTCGAAATGCGGCAGATAGGTCGAGTGGTAGGTGCGCATGACACCGTCGGTGCCGGTTCGGTCGCGTTCGAACGTTACCTGCTCGCCGGCAAGCGCTGTTTCGATATAGGGTGCGACGTGTCGGTAGGAGTCTTCGCTTTGCAAATCGCGGACGCGTTTGCCGATAATTTCTTCGGGTGACAGGCCCAGCATGTCGGCGAAGGCCTTATTCACGAAGCGATACCGATGATCGGTATCGAGATAGGTTAGATTGGCGCCGACGTTATCGGTAATCAGGCGCAGCCTGGCTTCGTTTTCGCGCGCCACGGTTTCTGCATGTTTGCGCGCCGTGATATCGACGTTCAGGACATAGTAGCCAACCACGTCGCCGCCCTCGTCGAAATGGGGCAGGCAGGTCGACTGATAGGTGCGCAACGCGCCGTCCGGACCGGGGCGCTCTAATTCGAAAGTCACCTCCTTGCCGGCGAGCAGCCGATCCATATAGGGCGTAATTTGACGAGTAACCGCGGGATCCTGAATTTCGCTTACGCGTTTGCCGATAATCTGTTCGCGCGGCAGCCCGAACATTTCCTCGGTAGATCTGTTGACGAACTGGTAGCGCTGGTCGGCGTCGACGTAGAAGATATTGCCAGCGACATTGTCGGTGATCAGGCGTAACCGTTGCTCGTTCTCCTTGAGCTCGGCCTCGGCCAACACGCGCGCGGTGATATCGACTGACAGCGCATAACAGCCGATCACATCTCCATTTTCATCAATATTGGGCAAGTACAAGGACTGGTAGTGGCGCGGCGAACCGTCCGGCGCGGTCCGCACTTGGTCGAATACGACCTCTTCGCCAGCGAGCGCGCGTTCGATCTGCGGACCCACCTCGCGATACATCTCGTCGCCTTGGACTTCGCGCGCTCGCTTGCCGATGATTTGGTCGCGCGGCAGATCATAAAGTTCTTCGACGCCTTTGTTGATGAACTGGAAACGCTGATCGGTATCGATGTAGATGATATTGGCCGGCATATTGTCGGTGATCAAACGCAGCCGTTGCTCGTTATCCAGCAGCGCAGTTTCGGTTTGCTTCCGCTCGGTGATGTCGGCCAATACGACGTAGACACCGATCACGTCGTCGTCGGTGTCGACATCAGGCAGATAGGTCGTTTGGTAGTGCCGCCGCCGGCCGTCTGGCAGGGTTCGTTCCTGCTCGAACGTTACTTCGGCTCCGCCCAACGCTGTTTTCACATGCGGACTAATCTTGGTGTAACCGTCATCGCCCTGCACTTCGAGCAAAGTCCGGCCGACGATCTCGTCACGCGAGATACCATAAATTTCCTCGGTTCCCTTGTTGACGAATTGATAGCGCTCGGCCGCATCGAAATAGATTATGGTCGCCGCAACGTTGTCGGTAATCAGGCGTAGTCGCTGCTCGTTTTCCCGCGATTCGGTTTCTGCGCGCTTGCGTTCGGTAACGTCGACCGACACGACATAGCAGCCCAGAACGCGGCCTTGCTCGTCGATGTGTGGCAGATACGTCGACTGAAAAATCAGCCGCCGGCCGTCCGGCGCGGTTCGCTCGCGCTCGAACGTCACCTGCTCGCCTGCGAGCGCCTTTTCGAGATACGGCACTAAGCTGCGGTAGACATCCGGGTCGAGGATATCGGCAAGGCGTTTGCCGATAACGTGGTCACGCGGCCGCCCCAACATTTGCAGAGCAGCGTCGTTGATGAAGCGATAATGCTGGTCTGCGTCAAAATAGGCGATGACCGCAGCGACATTATCGGTAATCAGCCGCAGCCGTTCCGCGCTTTCGCGCAAGGCGGTCTGAATGTGTTTGGTTGCGGTAATGTCGCGATTGATGCCAATCGTTACCGGCCGGCCCTGCTCGTCGACAAAGGAAAAGACCACCGTATCGGTGACCGCTTCACTGCCGTCTTTGCGAACGATCGTGGTCTCGCCCGCCCAATAC
The DNA here is from genome assembly GCA_041633145.1 of Alphaproteobacteria bacterium. GTDB lineage: Bacteria > Pseudomonadota > Alphaproteobacteria > UBA6615 > UBA6615 > JBFKGW01. The sequence goes on along the minus strand of JBFKGW010000039.1, from coordinate 7,613 downwards.
CCATCGCGTTCAACTCTGGACAGGATGCTGGCGGTCAGTGTCTCCCGTTGGTCGGGCCGGTGGAACATCGACGGCGTTTTGCCGAGCACTTCATCCTTCGAATAACCGAAGATGCGGGTTGCCGCGGGGCTCCAGTCGATTATCTTGCCGTCGCTGTCGGTGACGATGAGGCCATAGCTCTGCTGCTCGCGAAACAGTGCCTGCCGCAATGACAGACCGTCGCCAGAAACGCTCGTAGAAGCGTCTCCGGGGGCCTTGGCTGTTACACCGCCTTTCATTCCGTCAAATTCGACCGGGTTGGTAATTACCGGGCCAAGCCATCCTTTCGAATGAAAATTCTCGTTATTAGTGTAATTACTTAGTACAGCCCTTAAAATATTAGCGAGGGGGCCGTTTAAGTATGGTTAACAGAATTCAAGCAATCGCCCGCGCATTTAGATGGCCGAAAAGCTAGGCTGAGCGCGCATCACGTGCTGATACCGCGCGCCTTACTATCGGTCTGTTGACCGACTAGATGTATCGACCATAGCGGCATGCCGTATCTACGCCTTCTCGCAATACGCGACAAAAAGTAGTTTTGATAGTCATCTCAAAGGCCGACGCGCCGCGTGCGACCCAATCCCGCAATTGGAAAGCGGTGGGAATTGTGGGCACGAGCGCCCCGCGCGATTTGCATCCACCGCAAGAATCGGAATGCCTAAATGCGGCGGCACGTCTATATCGATTGCGGCTAATAGCTACTGTCGGGTGCATTCTGCGCTCTTACGGCGAAAAGGAGACGTATAATGACCACCATGACCTCCCCCGAAACCGCGCAAAAGACCGCAGAGAACAACGTCGGCTTGGCGGGTTCTCAAGCGGCTTACGTCGCCGACGATGACCGCTGGGCCGCCGTCGTCGCGCGCGACACCGGCGCCGATGGCAGTTTCTACTACTCGGTTGCCTCCACCGGCGTCTATTGCCGCCCTTCTTGCGCTAGCCGGATGGCGCGGCGCGAGAATGTCGCCTTCCACGACACCTGCGCAGATGCCGAACGAGCCGGCTTTCGGGCCTGCAAGCGTTGCCGCCCAAACGAGTACGCTCAGGCAGAGCACGAGGCTGCTCTATGACCCTCGCCGCCGAGCGCCACTCTGATGACCAGGCCGGTTCGCCCGCTACGCCGTCCGTCGCAGCACGGGTCGCGGCGCTCGACTGGCCAGCGATCGCTGACCACCTCGATAGCGATGCCTACGCGCTTGTGCCCGCATTGCTCACGCGCGAGGAGTGCCGGGAGTTGGCCGCCCTTTACGCCGACGATCAACCTTTCCGAAGCCGGGTCGTGATGGCGCGGCACAATTTTGGACGGGGCGAATATAAATACTTCGCCTATCCCCTGCCCCGTTTGGTCGCCGAACTGCGCACGGCGCTATACCCGCCGCTGGCGGCGATCGCCAACCGATGGCACGAAGCCATGAGGATCGCGATCCGCTATCCGCCGACACACAATGCTTACCTCGCGCGATGCCATGACGCCGGCCAGACGCGACCGACGCCGCTGATGCTGCAATATGAAACCGGCGACTATAACTGCCTGCATCAAGACCTCTATGGCGAGCATGTCTTTCCGCTGCAGGCTGCGTTTTTGCTGGCGGTGCCGGACGATGACTTTACTGGAGGCGAGTTCGTCCTCACCGAGCAACGCCCGCGCATGCAGTCGCGCGCCGAGGTGGTGCCCCTGCGCCAAGGCGACGGCGTGATATTTCCCGTGCGCCAGCGCCCGGTACAGGGAAAACGCGGTCCCTACCGGGTCAATGTCCGGCACGGCGTCAGCCGGGTGCGCTCGGGTCATCGCCAAACTCTCGGCATCATCTTTCACGACGCCGAATGAGCCTGCGCCGAAGCATGACGAGGGATGATCTATTCGGCGACGTCGAGCCCGTCCGGACCGATACAGAAATACTGGCGGAGGGTGCCGCTGTGCTGCGGGGCTTCGCCGCCACCGAGGTCGCCGACTTGGTGGCGGCAGTCGATAGAATCAGCGCAGTAGCGCCGTTTCGCCATATGATCACGCCGGGCGGCCACCGCATGTCGGTCGCGATGACCAATTGCGGCGATGCCGGCTGGGTGAGCGACCGGCGCGGCTACCGCTACGCGCGGCGCGACCCCGACTCCGGCGACACCTGGCCGGCGATGCCGACAGCGTTCCGCGACCTCGCCCGCCGCGCCGCCGCGGCCGGCGGCTTTGCCGGGCTCACGCCGAACGCGTGCCTGATCAATCGCTATGCGCCGAAGACCCAGCTGTCGCTGCACCAGGATAAGGACGAGGGCGATTTCAGCGCCCCCATCGTCTCGGTATCGCTCGGCCTGCCGGCGGTGTTCCTGTTTGGCGGCCTCAAGCGGCGCGATCCGCCGCAGCGTGTCCGCCTCGATAGCGGCGATGTGGTGGTCTGGGGCGGGCCGGCCCGCATGGCCTATCATGGGGTCGCGCCGCTGGCCGCCGGCACCAACTCGTTAACCGGCGAATACCGGATAAATTTGACGCTGCGCAAAGCGCGGCTCGCCGACGACGACATTTAACCGGCGTTGAAATGCGCTGATTCCTTTACAAATTATAGTAAATAATAAAAAATTAACTATATTTATTAACCAAATATAATTCGCTTAAATATAGCCAAAGTTTTATTCGTTACTTATCCGTTAAAACTTTATTAATAATTTCCTACTACCCTCCTGCAAACGTTAAGCGACGTTTCATGGAGGGGGTTTCGTGCGTTCTAATCTTTCTCGCGCCTGGTTTGCGCTTCTAGCGTCTGCGGGTCTGTTCCTGGTCCTGCCCACCTTGGCGATGACCGACGAACATGACGCTGCGCCCGAGCGGTTTGTCGACGGCACGCTCGAGATCGTCCATATCGACGAGGTCGACCAGAGCCAGTCGCGCTTCGTCTACTATCTGCTCACCGCGGAAGGCGAAGGCCCCGGCAATTCGGGCGCTGCCTTCGAGTTGCGGTTCCAGCGCACGCCCCCGCCGGGACTTAAAACCGGCGACCGCCTGAACGTGCGCGGCCGTGCGGTCGGCCGCAAACTGTGGGTCGACGACATTGCCACCACCGAGCAACAGGGCAGCGCTACGGCGCCGCAAGAAACCGTGGTTGCGAGCACGGTCGACAATCCGCGCACTGCCGTCGTGATCCTGGTCAACATCACCGGCACGACGACATGGACCGACAGCCATGTCACCACGGCCGAAAACGTGATGTACAACAACACGCTTTCGGTCGACGGGATTTATGCCGAGGCATCGTTCGATCAGACCGGCTTCCCGGCCAGCCACGGTACCGTCGTCGCCCCGGTTACGATCGACAAGATTGTCGGCTGCCCGGTCTACGATTACGCCAACGCGGCCGACGCCGCGGCGCTCTCCCAGCGCGGCGTCGACGTCAGCAACTACCAGCACCGCGTCTACATCATTCCCAGCGACAGCGCGGCCGATTCCGACTGCGGCTGGTTGGCGCTCGGCGTGCTCGGCAGCTACGGTTCGACCGGCACCCTGCGCTCGTGGTCGACCATCATCGACGCCAGCGCGGTGGCCCACGAACTGGGCCACAATGTGGGCTGGCATCACGCGGCCACCGACACCAACAACAACGGCTATAACGCCTCCGAAGGCACCGACATCGAGTATGGCGACACCTCGGACACCATGGGGTATTGCTGCACCGAAAAGAAATTCAACGCCGTGCACATGGACCAGATCGGCTGGTACGACAGCCAGCCGGTCGGCACCATGCTGACGGTCGCGTCGGCAGGTTCCTACACGCTGGTGCCGCTGGGCAGCGACCCGGTGGCGGCGCCGGGTACGCAAATCCTCAAAGTCAGCAAGCCCGACACCAACGAGGTCTACTATCTGTCCTATCGCCAGCGCATTGGCCGCGACGCCAATGTGCCGACCTCCTATACCGGCGGGCTCAACATCCACCATGCCAGCGAAACCGGCCGGTGGAGCTATTTCATCCAAACGCTGGCTGACGGCCAGTTCTTCGACGATCCGGCCAACGGTTTGACCATCCAGCAGAACTGGCATGACGCCAGCGGCGTCAACATCACTGTCTCCTACGACTCGTGCCTGCCTGCCAACCCCACGGTGTCGGTGGCGCCGGCCGCGCAATCGGTCGACCCCGCCGTCACCGGTGCGGCGGTCTATGACGTGACGGTGACCAACAATGACAGTCCTGGCTGCGACACGGATACGTTCACTTTGGTCAGCGACCTCGGCACATTGGCCGCCAACTCGGCTCAGGCGGCACCCGGCGCCTCAGCGGACGCCGTGGCACTTACCGTGATCACCGAATTGGTCGACGGCGATTACGGCATCAATGTCACCGCCAGCCGCGGCGCCAGCACCGGTGCCGGCAGCGCAACGCTGACGGTCGACAGCCTGGCGCCGACCGCGCCGGGCAACCCGGCGGCGGTGCAGAAGAAGGTCAAAGGCCGGCAGAGTATCGAGGTGACGTGGACCGCGTCGAGCGACGCCGGCAGCGGTGTGGCCTATTACGAGGTGAGCCGCGACGGTTTGGTCCTCGGCACCACCAGTTCACTCAAGTTCGCCGATTCTTCGGCAACGCTCGATGAGTCCCACATTTACGGGGTCGTCGCCATGGATGGCGTCGGCCACGGCTCCGGTCCAGCGGCCACCACCTTCACGCCCGGCGGTGGCAGCAGTCCGGGCGGCGGCAACAAAGGAAAAGGCGGCGGCAAAAAGAAATAGCAACGCCGGGCAAGGTACCGCCAGGCATGTAGCCAACGGCGCGCATCCGTTCCTTCCCCCCTCGGTGCGCGCTTAAGCGGACCCGGCCTAAGTCCAAACCCCTCTCTCCCCCAGGGAGAGGGGTTTGGCACGTTTTAGACCCTGTGCTTTATTGCTGGCCAAGCAGTCGCCGACGCAACCGCGCACAAATTCGAGACGGCGCCGACACTGGCGCAAAAACTGAAAATGCGGGCGCGTCAGTAGCCCCGCCCGGTGCGAGCCCAGGCGGGCGCGCCGAACCCGCCATCGTCGGACTGATTGGCCGCTTGCGCGTCGGATTTGGCCATATCGGCAAGCTGCTCGAGCAGTTCGGTTTGGCGCGTCGCATTGGTGCGGATAGCGCGCAGATGTTTTTCGATCAGGATGACCAGAGAAATCGCGCCGCCGACCAACACGGCAGCCAATATGCCCAAAACGACGCCGGTAAATATGCCAAGATTTTGTGCCTCGGGATCACCCTGGAAGAATAGCCAGCCGGCATAGCCGCCGCCGGCGATGAGAACCAGGACAATAACGAGATTGAGCGCTTCCAATGCGGCCGCGAGCAAGCGATTCATGACCATTCCCCTTTACCTAATCAGATACCTCGCGCGCCCATTAAAGCACTATTTTACCGCTTTTGCCCATTGGACAGTATTGTGACCGGGCACATCCCGACTTTCCCGGTGACCGGCGGTCGGCGCCATTATTTGTTGATTAACGATAAGTAATTAAACCAACGCCGGTCCGTTCTGGCATAATGCCGAAAAAATTTACCGCGCAGTCGTCAAGGTGTAGCAGGGGCAGCTATACAATGCGGCAGCGGGCAGCACGATCATCAATGGGGCACAATCTGATGCGCACGCTCAAAGCCATTATTGTCGCAAGTCTTTTCGCTATGTTCGCCGCAGCGTCGGCGTCCGCGCAAGATCAAGCAGCCAGCTTCAACGCGCAGAACGGTAACGTTGCCGTCGAATCGGCCGAGCGCGACCGTTACATCATCGTCTTCAATGACAACGTCGGCAATCCGCGCAATGCGGCGGCAGCGCTCGCGCGTCAGCACGGTTTTGCGGTTCGCCAAACCTACACGACGGCCCTCAAGGGGTTTGCGGCAAGCCTGCCGGCGAGAGCGGTCGACGCGCTCAGCCGCGACCGCCGCGTCAAATACATCGAGGCCGATCAGCTGTTCCACGCCAATGCGCAAATCTTGCCCACCGGCATTCGGCGTATTTATGCCGATGCCAATGGCAACATCGCCATCGATGGCTTTGATGATCTTCGGATCGACGTCGATGTTGCCGTGCTCGATTCTGGCGTCGCGGCCGACCCCGACATTAACCTTTTTGCGCGGGCTGATTGCACCGGCAATCCTTTCAACGAGACCTGCGACCCGGATGAGGGCGATGACGGCAATGGCCATGGCACCCATGTCGCCGGCACCATCGGCGCGATCGATAACGGCATCGGTGTCGTCGGGGTTGCGCCGGGTGCGCGCATCTGGGCGATCAAGGTGTTGAAGAATAACGGCAGCGGCTGGAATTCGAACATTATTGGCGGGGTCGACTGGGTCACCCAGCAGGGTACCATCGAGGTCGCCAATATGAGCCTCGGTGGCGGCAGCAGCGACGCCCTTTGCGAAGCTATCGTTAACTCGGTCGCCGCCGGTACCACCTACGCCGTTGCCGCGGGCAACGACGATGCCGACGCCGCAAACAGCAGTCCGGCGAACTGCCAAGTCAATCCAAATGGCGCCGACAACGCCGCCGACGGTATCCTCACGGTTTCCGCGCTGGCTGATTTCGACGGCATCCCCGGCGGGCTGGCTGCTTCGACCTGCCGCAGCGACGTCGACGATACGCTAGCCAATTTCAGCAACTGGGGTTCGATGATCGATATCGCCGCGCCCGGCGTGTGCATCGAATCCACCTGGAACGATGGCGGTTTAAACACCATCAGCGGCACTTCGATGGCCGCCCCCCATGTAGCGGGCGCCGCGGCATTGCTGGCTTCTACGGGGACTTATACGCCAGACCAGATCCACAGCACGCTCACGAGTGAGGGTGACACAATCGGCTGGACAGACGACGAGTCGCCCGATGGCGTGACAGAGCCGCTGCTCGACGTTGGCGACGATACTGTGTTTGTTCCGGTAACCGTTGCTGGTGACGGTGGCGGCGATCCGATCAACGAGTCGCCCACAGTCACGATTTCTTCGCCGTTGGATGGAGACGCTTTCGGAAACGGGATTGAAGTCACGTTCACCGGTAGCGCAACCGACACGGAAGATGATGACGCGACTCTGTCAGCAACTATTGAGTGGACCTCCGACATCGATGGCGTGATCGGCACTGGCACGTCGGTCGCAACGACAACGCTTGCCAACGACAGCGACCACACAATCACCGCATCAGTGACGGACAGCGGGGGCGCGTCTGATTGGGCGTCCATTTCGATCACGGTCGGCACGCCACCGGAGCCGCCGGTTGGGGTCACGATGTTTGTCGCCGACATCACCATGCAGATGAAGGGGCCGAACCTCGATACGATCGTGACGATTCGCGCCGACACCGATGAGAACGGCGCCGATCTGAACGATGCTCCGGCCGCTGGCGTGGTCCCTCACATTCAGCTTTGTCCGGCTGGCGGCGCCGTCCCTGCGGATTGTTTTTTCACCACGACCACGATCGCGACGGACAGCAAAGGCAAGGTGAAATACAAGTTGCTCAAACCGCTTGTCGGCACTCTGTACACCATGACGGTGCTCGATGTTACGGACAATAGCGGATCATTTGTGTACGACGGATTGTCCAACTTCGAAACCGAAGATTCCTACACGATCGATTAGATCGAG
>JBFKGW010000038.1:0-10647 GCA_041633145.1 Alphaproteobacteria bacterium | reverse complement strand
GCCGGCATGCGCGCAGCCGGCCTGTTGGCGGCGCAGACGCTCGACTACATCACTCCGTTCGTCGTGCCCGGCGTGACCACCGAGGAACTCGACCGGCTGTGTCACGAGTTCATCACCGATAACGGCGCGATCGCCGCACCGCTCAACTACCGCGGCTTTCCCAAATCGATCTGCACCTCGGTCAATCACGTGGTCTGCCACGGCATCCCGGGGGAAAAACGGCTGACCAACGGCGATACGCTCAATATCGACGTCACCGTCATCGTCGACGGCTGGCACGGTGACACCAGCCGCATGTTCCCGGTCGGCGACAAGGTCAAGCGGCTGGCCGAACGCCTGATCGACGTGACCTATCAGGCGATGTGGCACGGCATCGAAGTGGTGCGCCCGGGCGCCACGGTCGGCGACATCGGCCATGCGATCCAGACCTATGTCGAATCCGAGCGCTTTTCGGTGGTGCGCGATTTCTGCGGCCACGGGCTCGGCCAGGTGTTCCACGACGCGCCGTCGATTTTGCATTTCGGCGCGCCGGGTACCGGGACGGAGCTGCGCGAGGGTATGTTTTTCACCATCGAGCCGATGGTCAACGCCGGGCGCTACGACGTGAAGATCCTGTCGGACGGATGGACCGCGGTCACCAAGGACCGCTCGCTGTCGGCCCAGTTCGAACATTCGATCGGCGTCACCGCCGACGGCTACGAGGTGTTCACCCGCTCACCCAAGGGCTGGGACCACCCGCCTTACGTCTAGACCGAACCGCGGAGGACTGAGCGATGGCGCCGCGCGACGATCAAAAGGGCCATCGGGCGCGCTTGCGCGAACGCTTTCTCGCCGACGACAGCGCCGCCACGCCGGACTACGAACTTCTGGAGCTGCTGCTGTTCTACGCGCGGCCGCGGATCGACACCAAACCGCTCGCCAAGGCGTTGATGGAGCGTTATGGCAGCCTCGCCGCGGTGCTAGCGGCGCCGGCGGGCGAACTCACCAAAATCGAGGGTATCGGCGACAGCGCAGCGGCGCTGCTCAAAGCGGCGCGCGAGGCGGGCATCCGGTTGGCGCGCACCGATGCGCGCCAGCGGCAGGTGTTGGATTCCGGCGAACGGGTTGTCGACTATTGCCGCGCGGCGATCGGCCACGGCGCAACCGAAGGCTTTCGGGTGTTGTTCCTCGATACCAAGAACGCACTGATCGCCGACGAGGCGCAGGGCGGCGGCACGGTCAACCGGCTGGCGGTGTTCCCGCGTGAAGTGGTCAAGCGGGCGCTCGAGCTGGGTGCCAGCGCCGTTATCCTGGCGCACAACCACCCTTCAGGCGATGCCACCCCCAGCGATGCGGATATCGCCACCACCCGCGCGATCGTCGAAGCGGCAACGCCGCTGGGGATCGCCGTGCACGATCACATCATCGTGTCGCGATCCGACCACACCAGCCTGCGCGCCGCCGGCTTGATGTAAATCAGCGCTAAGCTGCATTTGCTGGCGCTATTGTTTACATGCGATAGTAAGCGGGGGTCAGCGCCGCCTCATGTGTATAATTAAGATGAACTACTTACTTAGCGGGAAAATAAGGCAACTTTTGTTTTGTAAGCTGTCGAGTACTATAAGCGGATGACAATAACAACGGGCAGTCAACGCCTGAAGCACGGCGCCGAATTACCGGAACTGCGTGAGGTCCTGGAAGATTTCGCCCGATCTTCGGGGTTCAGGTTCTACACCTATATTACTGGGCGTGTGGTCGGCGGTCGTCGCATTACAAATTTCGACCCGCGCGAGAAACCATTCCATATCACCAACGTACCCGGAGAGTGGGAAAACCAATACTCGACCAACCGCTACTACGACCAAGACCCGATGATGTTGTTTGCGCTCAGCAATTTAATGCCCGAGACCTGGTCGAATATCATCCGGCGGGCTGAGATGAGCCCGAAGCAGCATCAAATCGTTGGCGAGGCGCGGGAAAGTGGCTTGGGTGACGGCGTCATCATTCCGGTGCACGGCCCCGCCGGCGAATTTGCGGTGCTCAGCCTGACCCATAACGAGAGCGACAAGCAAGCACGCAGCAACGTCGAACCGGATGACGACGCCCTACATATGTTCGCGCTGCACTTTCACAATACCGTACGCAGCCGGCAAGATACGCGCATGGCCGAGCTACCAGCCAGTCTGACAAACAGAGAAATCGATGTCTTGTTTTGGACCGCGGAAGGCAAGTCCACGTGGGATATTTCGCAGATCCTCGGTATTTCTGAATCAACAGTTAATTTCCATATCAGCTCGGCCAAGCAAAAACTGGGCGTCTACAGCAAGCCCCATGCGGTGGCGAAAATGTTCAGCTTCCGCGACCGCGGCATCATTTAGCGAGCGTGCTTTCGCGGCTCGCTTAACCGAAGAGTTATCCCCGCCTTAAACCGCAACCTAGTAACTTTACTAGGTCACAAGATATGCCGTGCCGGCCTTTACTGCGCGCTCAAAACGCAGGCGAGACGGGCGCGCATTCATGGAGAGTTTATTACTGTCGGGCGGCAGGCCGGAACCAGAGGAATTTCGCCTTCTGGACCGGATGTACCAGCTGCGCCACACCGTGTTCGCCGAGCGGCTCAAGTGGACATCCCTCAACAGCGACCGGCGTGAGATTGATCTCTACGACGTTTTAAACCCGGTCTACCTCATTTGCCGCGATCCGGCGGGTGAGGTTGTCGGTTGTTGGCGGCTCCTACCGACCACCGGTCCCTACATGTTGAAGGATATTTTTTCGCACCTGCTGCATGGTACAGCGGCGCCCGAGCAGCCCGACACTTGGGAAATCAGCCGCTTCGCCATCGACCCACACTGGCGCGATTACCATTCGCTCGGTGCGGTCGGATCGGTTGTCGGGCAAATGTTGATCGGCCTGTTCGACTTCGCTGAAGCGAACGGCATCACGCGCATCGTCGCCGCATCAGACATTCGCTTCGACCGCATCCTCAAACGGGCTGGTCTCATGACCACCCACTACGGCCCGGCTGTGGCGATGGAGAACTCCTACGCGGTCGCCGGCTGGGCCGATATCAACCCTGAAAACCGCGGACGTATCGAGGCGCGACTGGCAACCACACCCCCGCACAGCGCGCCCGCACCTGTTACGTCACCTCAACCTGTGCAACTGGAGGAACGGATCAATGGCTAGCACCCAAGCCCTTCGTGAAATCGAGATCGAAGAACCGACGGTCGACACGTCGATCAAAGTGTTACGGCGGAACCTCAATCGGCTGCGCCGGGAAGCGCGCAAGCTCGATCAGACCGCCGTCGAGGAATGTCTGTCCCTGGCAATTTCGCTGACTTCGCCACGTCGCCAAGCCGACTAGGTTCGGGTCGCGCCGAGACCGCTGGATATGACTAGTGCGATAATCGATTCGCGGACGAATCGAAACCGGCCGCCAGGGCCTGCTGGTCTGCCGCTCCTGGGAATAGCGGCTGAAGCCCGCCGGGATACTCTCGGTTTTTTCGCTCGCATCGCAGCCGAATATGACGGCGTCTCGATCCTGCCTATTGGCATGGAAAAGGTGTACCTACTCAACGATCCAGACGCATTGGAGCATGTCTTTGTAACTAATTGGCGAGGCTACCGTAAAAGCGATTTTTACAACAAGGTACGACCGCTCTTTGGCAACGGGATCGCCACCAGCGAAGGCGAGTTATGGCGCCGTCAGCGGCAGTTGATGAACCCGGCATTTCACCGCGAGAGCTTGCAACGTATCGGCACGATCATGCGCGCATCTGCCGCCGCCAAAGTCGCCGAATGGCGCGCGCGCCCAGATGGCCAAATCGCAAATGTGTCGGCCGAAATGACCAACCTGGCGTTGGCGATCGTGATGGAAAGCCTGTTCGGTGCAGATGCCGCAGGGCGTACCGACGCCATCGCCGAGGCGGTCGACACCATGCTGGAAATTTGCGAGCGCCGCGTGTGGGCACTGCCCGATTTGCATGGGCAACCCGTGTCGCCGCTGTACTGGCGACACCGCCGCGCCCGGGCGACCCTGGATCGCATCATGTTTGATATTATCGAACGGCGCTGCCAAGCGGACGACGCCGGCCGAGACCTGCTCGGCATGTTGCTCAGCGCTCGCGACCCAGAAACCGGCGAGGGCATGACCGCCGAGCAGTTGCGCGATGAGACCACGACGCTTTTGGTGACCGGCCACGAAAGCACTGCCAATGCCATGGTGTGGGTGCTCTATACGCTGGCACAACACCCGGAGATCGAGACGAAGGTACGGGCGGAAATCGACCAGGTGTGCGGCGGCGAAATCCCGAGTGACAATGACTTGCGTAACCTCACCTATCAACGGATGGTGATTAACGAGGTGATGCGCTTATACCCGCCGGCGTGGACGGTATCGCGCACGGCGCTCGAGGACGATGTCATCAAAGGGTATGCCGTCCCGGCCGGCAGCAGCGTCATGATCAGCCCCTATGTCATCCACCGCAATCCGCGCTACTGGCCTGATCCCGATAAATTCGATCCCTCTCGGTTCCTGCCGGAAGAGCAAGAGAAGCGTCCAAAATTTTCGTATATCGCGTTTGGCGGCGGCCCACGGAGTTGTATCGGCGGCAACTTTGCGATGATGGAAATGCAGATCGTCATTACCATGCTGTTGCAGAACTTTAGTATGAAGCTCGCTCCGCAACCGCCGATCGAACGGGAAGCGGTCATTTCGATCCGGCCGAAAAACGGAATCCAGTTTGTCGCCGAAGCGATCGATCACGCGAAATCCTCAGAGTTTTTTGTGGCTGCTTGAAAGCGGTTCGATCCAGGTATTAAACCCCAAACCCCTCGACTTGTTTTTGAGTAAGTAAGTTAATGGATGAAAACCTGATAAGGCTGGATGCGCGTTTGGGCGCGCTCGAGCTGTTGATCCGAAACCTTTACGCCCATCGCTTTGCGGGTCAGGCGGACCCGCTCGGCGCGGCCGAAAAAGCGGCCCGTGACATCGAGAACTTGGCTCGGCGTATCGAAGTGGCCGGGCCGGAACCGGTCGTGAACGACTTGCTGGCTTCGGAAGCGGAGGAATTTCTCGTCGAAATGTTTAATGAAATAGTGGAAATTGTCCGGGAAACTGCAAACCCTCAGCTTTCGCCGGACGTTGAACGGAAGAAGCTGCCAAGCTCGAGCAGAGATACGACCGAATGGCCGCCGTTCCTACGACCCTCGCCGAAATTACGCCGGACTGGTTAAGTAATACGTTAAGCGAATACCGACCTGGCACTGTCATCGTCGATGCGGAGATCGAGCCGCTCCACGACGTCGCCAACTACAATGGCACCCTCGCCCGCGTCTTGCTCGACTATGCGTCGCGGCCCGCCGATGCGCCCGGCAGTTTGGTCGCCAAGCTTGTGCCCCAAAACGAACAAATGCGCCAGCTCTGCGTGGCGCTCGGTATCTACCGTCGTGAAGCCGCCCTATATCGCGAGGTGGGCCCCGAAACCGGGGTCAGAATGCCAATTCTCCTGGGTTCAACCGAAAACCCCGACACCGGGGTCAGCGCCTTGTTGCTGGAAGATCTGTCGCATCTGCGAACCGGCGACCAGTACGCCGGCTTCACCGCGGTCGAGGCAGAAGCCGCCGTGGTTCAGTTCGCGCAGCAGCACGCGAAGTGGTGGAACCGCGTGGAGCTGCGCAAAATGGCCTGGCTGCCGGCGTGGAACGAACCCGCCATGGTCGAGGCCGCGGTTGCGGCTTATGCACAAATATGGCCCGCTTGTGCCGCGGCGTTTCAAGATAGCCTGCCAGCTGAGGCGATTACGCTGGGCGGGCGACTAGGCGAAATTCTTGGCGACATGATGAACCGCGTCGCAGCGCCGCCGTTCACATTGGCGCACGGCGACGCGCGGCATGAAAACCTGATGTTCGACCCTGCCGACGCGAGCGCTGCGCCTTATGTCGTCGACTGGCAGCTCACCGCCCGCGGGCGCGGTATAATAGATATAGCCTACTACCTGACGCAAAGCGCCACGCCGGACGTCGTTGCCGCGCACGAACGTACGCTGGTTGAGCGATATCACGATGAGCTCTGTCGTGGTGGCGTTAGCGATTACAGCTTGGCAGAATGCTGGGAGGACTACCGTAGGTTTGCCTACTACGCGCTGGTCTATCCGGTCCTTACCGCCGGGACCAGCGACCCGGCCAATGAGAACCAGCGCGCCGCCATCGCGGTGATCCTCGAGCGCGCCATCAGCGCGATTTTACGGCTCGACGCGGCTGAGTTTAGTCAACCTTAGGCGATCGCGACGACGGCCAGAACCAGGACCAGGGCGCGACGGGCGAACATACCGCCGCGGCTGCGCCGGCGAAAAATCGGCCTGGGACCGGATAACGTCGTTGAAGTCGAAAACGTCATAGAGACACTCCGTCTTGTCACCGATGATTTTCGCGCCGATACATTTAATTTGTCGTTAAGGTTGTCTACAATTCTATCTATACACGCCCTACCTCCTAGCGTCGCAAAGTCTGCCCGCAGCCTCCGCGCCGACGAGCGAAATCCACCGCACCAGCACGGTTCAATCTGGCGCCAGACTGCTCTATGGTGCGGCCACCGCACTTAGCCGCCGGAAACCGCGATGATTCCCCGTTACAGCCGGCCCGAGATGACCCGCATCTGGGAGCCCGAGAACAAGTTCCGCATATGGTTCGAAATCGAGGCCCACGCCTGCGACGCGATGGCGCAACTGGGAATTATCCCCGCGGAAGCGGCCACAGCGGTCTGGCAGCGCGGCAAGTGGGATATCGCCCGGATCGACGAGATCGAAGCTGAGACCAAGCACGATGTCATCGCGTTTTTGACCAATCTCGCCGAGCATGTCGGCCCGGAAGCGCGCTTCGTCCACCAGGGCATGACCTCGTCCGATGTGCTCGATACCTGCCTGGCGGTGCAGCTGAGCCAGGCCGCCGATTTGCTGCTCGCCGACCTCGACGCCCTGCTGGCGGCGCTCGAGCGGCGCGCGCGCGAACACAAAGACACGGTGTGCATCGGGCGCAGCCACGGCATCCATGCCGAGCCCACCACCTTCGGCCTGAAGCTGGCCGGCCACTACGCCGAGTTCGCGCGCTGCCGCGATCGCCTGGTCGCCGCGCGGGCCGAGATCGCCACCTGTGCAATCTCCGGCGCCGTCGGCACCTTCGCCAACATCGATCCGGCGGTCGAGGCCCATGTCGCGGAAAAACTGGGGCTCGCGGTCGAGCCGGTCTCGACGCAGGTTATTCCGCGCGACCGCCACGCCGCTTTCTTTGCCACGCTGGGCATTGTCGCCGGCGCCGTCGAGCGGCTCGCCACCGAGATCCGCCATCTGCAGCGCACCGAGGTGCGCGAAGCCGAAGAGTATTTCGCGCCCGGCCAAAAGGGCTCGAGCGCCATGCCGCACAAGCGCAACCCGGTGCTCACGGAGAACCTCACCGGCATCGCCCGGCTGGTGCGCGGCGCGGTGGTGCCGGCGCTGGAAAATATCGCGCTGTGGCACGAGCGCGACATCTCCCATTCGTCGGTCGAACGGGTGATCGGACCGGACGCGACGATCGGGCTCGATTTCGCGCTGGCCCGGCTGACCGGCGTGGTCGACAAGCTCGTTGTCTATCCCGACGCCATGCAAGCCAATCTCGACCGTCTCGGCGGCCTGGTGCATTCCCAGCGGGTGATGCTGGCGCTGACCCAGGCGGGCATGGCGCGCGAGGACGCCTACCAGGCGGTGCAACGCTGCGCCATGCAGGTGTGGGAACTCGACGAAGCCGACCGGCCGGGCCAGTTCCAACAGTTCCTTAAAAACGATAGCGAAGTTACCGCCAAACTCGACGCCGCCGCGATCGACGCGCTGTTCGACTTGAGCCACCACACCAAGCATGTCGATACCATCTTCGCGCGGGTGTTCGACAAGGCATGAGCGCGGGCCGCCTGCCGACCGAGATCTGGCTGATGGCGGGGTTGCGCCGCTGCAGCGCCGAAGGCATCCCCGCCACCGTGGTGCGCCGCGGCGAGAAGCAGAGCGGCACGGTTATTCTAAAGATCAATCAGCTGGAGGGCGGCTGCCGGATCCTCACCCAGGCGCGCGATCTCGATGGCAACCTGACCTGGTTCGCCGCGTTGGATGGCGCGTTGGTCGAAGAGGCCGAAGCCGACGCCTATCTCGAACGCACCGCGCAACGCGACCCCGACGTGTGGGTCGTCGAAATCGAACATCGCGACGGCTGGCACCCCTTCCAGGAGGGGCTGTATTAGGACGGATGGAGGATTAGCCCTCGGACTGTACCTGCTCGATGGCCACTTCCATCAGCTCGTCCATGCGCTTGCGCAGCTGGCGCTCCGACATATCGACGCTCTTGCCTTGCAGGTCCGCCAGCACCTTCTGCAAGACGTCGTCGTCGCCCGGCGCTTCGAAATCGGCCTTCACGACTTCCTTGGCGTAGGCGTCGGCCTCGCTCTGGCCCAGGCCCATCTGCTCGGCCGCCCAAATGCCCAACAGGCGGTTGCGGCGCGCGTTCGCCTTGAAGCGCAATTCCTCGTCGAGCTTGAATTTGGCCTCAAAGGCTTTTTCACGTTCGTTGAACTCGATCATTGCCGATCCGCTCTCCTTAAGTTGGGGCCTTTCACCCGGTGTTATTGGGCGCACCCATGAAACAAGATATAGTGCGCCGACACCCCGCTTTATAGCACGTTTTCACCAATTTCCGTCACCCGTCGCCATGTGTACGCTCGTCATTCTCCGCCGTCCCGGCCATGCCTGGCCCTTGCTGTTGGCCGCCAACCGCGACGAAATGGTTGACCGGCCCTGGCAGCCGCCGGCGCGCCATTGGCCCGACCGGCCCGACGTCGTCGCGGGCTTAGACGAGCTCGCTGGCGGCACCTGGCTGGGGGTTAACGATGACGGCGTCGCCGCGGCGGTGCTCAACCGCTTCGGCTCGCTCGGCCCCACCGAAAACAAGCGCTCGCGCGGCGAATTGGTGCTGGAGGCGCTCGATCACGCCGACGCATCAGCCGCCGCTGAAGCGCTCGCCGCCCTCGATGGCAGCGCCTACCGGTCGTTCAATCTGGTGATCGCCGACAACCAGGATGCCTACTGGGTGCGCAGCCCCGGTAACCGCGCGGTCGAGGTGGCGCCGGTGCCCGCCGGGCTCAGTATGCTGACCTCCCGCGAGCTCAACGACCCGGAGAGTCCACGCATCCGCAACTTTCTCGAGCGCTTTCGCCATGCACAAGAGCCCGAAATCAAAGCGGGCGACTGGTCGGCCTGGGAAAGCCTGCTGGGCTCGCGCGTCTACGACGCCGCCGACGGGCCCACCGAGGCGATGTGCATCGTCACCGACCAGGGCTACGGCACGGTGTCGAGTTCCTTGATCGCCCTGCCGGCGCCCGAACACGCCGAGAGCGGCCATGTCTGGCGCTTCGCGCCAGGGCGGCCCGGCGACCACCCCTACACACAGGTCAACCCATGATCAAACTCGCTCGCATAGACCATGTCGTTCTCACGGTCACCTCGATCGAGCGGACGTGCGAATTCTATCGGCGCGCACTCGGTATGGGCGTCGAGACGTTCGCCGGCGGCCGCGTCGCGCTCACCTTCGGCGAGCAAAAGTTTAATCTTCACGAAGCGGGCAAAGAGTTCGAACCCAAGGCGCGGACGCCTTTGCCCGGCAGCGCTGATTTCTGCCTGATCGCCGACACGCCGCTCGACGAGGTGATCACGCATTTGGCCACGCAGGGTATCGCGGTCGAATTGGGCCCGGTCGAGCGAACCGGCGCGCTGGGAGAGATCCGCTCGATTTACCTGCGCGACCCCGACGGCAATCTGGTCGAAATCGCCAACTACAGCGGCGCTATAGATATTCCTTGAACCAGGCGACCGCCTCGGCCATGCCGATCTCGTGCATGTCGGGATTGCAGAAATAGTAGGATTCGTAGTGCTGCGCGCCGGGCAGCTTGACCAGTTTCTTGGGCTCGCCGAGCGCAGCGTAGCAGCCGAACTGTTCCTCGGTCGGCACGGTGCAGTCGTTCTCGGCATAGATCACCAGCACCGGGCGCGGCGAAATCAGGTGCGCCACCGCCTCGGGCTTGAAGCGCATGCACGCCGCGGCGCTCTCCAGATCGTAGTCGGAGACATAGTGGCCGTGCTTTTGGTGGTGCTGCTGGATCACGCCCAGGGTGTGCGGGTCGGTGAGCATGATGTCGAGCAGCGGCATCATCGTCGGCTCGCCGGTGCGCACCCGCTTGCGCTCTGCCTCGGCGACCTGCTCGCGAAAGGCCAGCCACTCGTGCGGCCGGCGGGCGTGGGCCAGCCAGCGCTCGCCGTCGGACACGCCGACCGAGTTGACCACCACCTGGATGCGGCGGTCGAAGGCGGCGCACCAGATCGCCGAGGCGCCGCCCCAGCTGGTGCCGTAGAGGCCGAGGCGCTCGCGGTCGACGCCATCGACGGTCTCGAGAAACGTGAAGCCGTCATAGACGTCCTGCGCCTGCTCGAGCGGCCGGTGGCGGCCCCGTTCGCCCTCGCTTTCGCCGAAGCCGCGGTGGTCGGGCGCGAGGACGAAATAGCCCTCCTCCCACAGCCGGCGCGGCACGTCCATGCCGTAGACCTCCTTCATGCCGGAGTAGCCATGCAGGCAGACGATCGCCGGGCGCGGCGG
>JBFKGW010000037.1:0-10790 GCA_041633145.1 Alphaproteobacteria bacterium | reverse complement strand
TCGCCACGCCGATGATAAACACGCCGATGCCGTTGCCGAGCATCAACAAAGCGGTGTTGGCGATCTGCCGTGGCAGCACGGTGGAAATCAGGTGCGGCCAGATATTCTCGCTGGGAAATAGCGCGATGCCGGCGATGGCGATGATCGGCGCGGCGACGATCGCCGCCACGATGGTGCCGCCGATCAGCCAAACCGGCGCGGTGCCTTGCCGCGTTCGGTGGGGCGTGCCCGCCATAAATCTGCTCGGATCAGCGGGCGGGCGCGGCCGCTCAGTCGTTGTAGCCGACCTTGTCGACCAGTTTTACCGCCGTCTTGCGATGCTTTGAAATGTCGGCCAAGGGCAGATCATCCGACGTCATCGGCCCCATCGCCTTGAGCACACCGGCTTGCGGTACGCCGTCGAGGATCGGGTATTCGAAGTTCTGCTCGGAGTACATCTGCTGCGCCAGCGGACCGGCGAGGAACTCCATCAGCTTGACGGCGTTTTCCTGGTTCGGCGCCGCCTTGGTCAGCGCCATGCCGGAAATGTTCACGTGGGTGCCTTGGCCGTCGATCGTCGGGAACACCGGATAGACCGCCTTGGCCCAGGCCGATTGCTCCTCATTCTGCTGCATCAAGACGTAATAATAATTATTCCCCAAGGCGATATCGCATTCACCTTCGCTGATCGCTTTAACCTGCGCCCGGTCGTTACCCTGCGGTTTGCGGGCGAGATTTTCCTTCAGGCCGCGCAGCCAGGCTTCGGTCTTCGCCTCGCCATGGTGGGCGACCATCGCCGCGGTCAGCCCGACCTGATAGACATGATTGCCCGAGCGGGTGCAGATGCGGCCGCGCCATTTCGGATCGGCCAGTTCTTCGTAGGTCTTGGGCGCCTCTTCGGGCGAAACCCGCTCGCGCGAGGCGTAGATGATGCGGGCGCGGCGGGTGAGGCCGTACCAGTGGCCCGCGGGCTCGCGGTAAATATCGGGAATGGCGGCCGACAAGGCCGATGTCGAAACCGATTGCGTCAACTCGGCGTCGTAGACGTCGGTCAAACGGCCGATATCGACGGTGAAAATGAGATCGGCCGGGCTATTGGCGCCCTCCTGCTTCAACCGTTCAACCAGACCGGACTTGGCGAACAGGACATTCACCTTGACCCCGGTTTGCGCGGTAAAGGCGTCGAACAGCGGCTGCACCAGGAAGGGCTGCCGATAGGAGTAAACGTTGACCTCACCGGGATTTACGGCGGCTTCTTCAGCTGCCATGGCAGTCGCTGCGGCGATGCCGACGACGACGATACTGGCGAGGACGGATTTCTTGACGATTGGTTTCATTGTTATTGGACCGACTGTTAATGATAATTATTCGCAACAAGTCGCCAAAACTAACGGGGCGTTTCTGCAATTGCAAGTCATTTGCAATTGCAACATTAACGCATTGATCTAAATCAATTTTGCAGGGATCGGTCCCGGAATCGGAGAGAATAAACGACGCTCGCGGCGTTATGTCGCGCCTATTTAGGCGGCCATGAAGCGTTCTTCCGCCATTTGATTGGCGATTTCATTGGTCGCGGCGTGGGCCTTTTCCGCACGGTTGAAGATTTCCGTCAACGTGTCGTAGACGCGGTCGATGTGGGTGCGGATCGCCGCTTCGTCGTGCTCGCGGCCGAAATTGGGGCTATAGGCGAGCTCGATTATGCCGCCGGCGTTGATGACATAATCGGGCGCGTACAAAATGCCGCGCGCGGCGAGTTCGGCGCCATGGCGGCGCTCGGCGAGCTGGTTGTTCGCCGATCCGGCGACGATCCGCGCGTGAATATCGCCGATCGTGTGGTCGTTGACGGCGCCGCCGAGCGCGCACGGCGCGAACACATCGACGTCGATGGCGTGGATATCGTGAGTATCGACCGTGGTGGCGCCGAATTCGTCGGCCGCCCGGTCGAGCGCTTCGTTGTTCAAATCGGCGACGTGCAGGCGCGCGCCAGCGGCGTGCAGGCGGCGCGCCAGGTCGTAGCCCACCGAGCCGAGCCCCTGAATGGCGACATCAATGCCTTCCAAGTCGGCGTTGCGGCGCAGTTTATGCTCGACCGCGGCGCGAATGCCCTGGAAAACACCATAGGCGGTGTAGGGGGAGGGATTGCCGCCGGCCTGGCTGGTGCCGGTGACGTGCTTGGTCACTGTGGCGATTTCGTCCATGTCGGCGACCGTGGTACCGACATCCTCGGCGATCAGATAGCGGCCGCCCAACTCGTCGACCAGGCGCCCCATGGCGCGCATCAGCGCCGGCGTCTTTGCGGTGCGGCTGTCACCGATGATCACCGACTTGCCACCGCCGAACGGCAGTCCTGCCAAGGCCGATTTATAGGTCATGCCGCGGGCCAGGCGCAGCGCATCATCGAGTGCCGCTGCATCGTTTTCGTAGGGCCACATGCGGCAGCCGCCGACAGCGGGGCCAAGCGCGGTATTGTGGATGGCGATAATGGCCTTCAGACCGGTTTCGGGGTCGCGGCCGAACACCACCCGTTCGTGGCGGTCGTAAGAGGTATTGGAGAAAACAGACATGGTGAACTCCCCAGGGACCGGGCGAGACAACCAGGTCACGACCGGCGCTAAATTTCCATTCCTCCTATAAAGGTTGCCACGGCATTGTTAAGGTTCAATAAAAATCAACGACTTGTGACGCAATCGAAAGGAAATGCCGGCTTTGCGATGACGACTCGTAACGGCCCGTAGAATTATATCGCTGTGGCGAAATAAAATTACGCGGCGCAAATCGGGGGCTTGGCAAACCCGGTCATCGAGTCGACATTGCTACGATCGATTGGAAGATTTAATGGCGACAAAGCAAACGCCCGAGCGGGCACCGGCAGAACCTGAGATGTGGCGCCAGCCCGACGGCACACCGATGGACTGCGACGATTCGGTCAAAGTCCTGCGCGAAAACCTCAGCGAGATCCACGACATCTGCCAGGACGCGCTGGAAGACGCAGTGTTGATGGACGTCGCCGAAGCGCAGTTCCGCGAGGTCCTGCACGCCCTCATCGAAGGTCTGAACAACCCCTATAAGAAGCGGTAGTGACTTAGTCGTCCGACGCCAATATCTCGGCGACCGTGACGTGGCGGCCCTCAGCGACCGACTTAATCCCCGCTTTGACCACGGCCAGCGATTCGGTGGCGCCTTCGCCGCCGACTTCCGGCGCCGGTCCGCCGGTGGCGGCATCGGCCCATTCGACCAACTCCTCGGCCAAGGTATCGATCTTATCCACGGTGACCGGCGATTGGCCCTTTTCGCCCTGCTTGAGCGCGCGCAACCCGTCGAACAGGTTGTAATAGGCGCTCATGCGCTTGCCGTAGATGTTCATCACATAATATTCCGACGCCGAGGCGTAGCTGGTCGACAGGGTCGAGATGGCGCCATTGGTGTGCTGCATCATCAGCGAGCCGACATCGGGGTTGTCGCCGGGCAGCACTAGCTGCGAGGCCATGCCGGAGACCGATTCGACCGGCCCGAGCAGCATCATCAATACATCGACATAGTGCAGGCCGATCTGCAGCATGACCCCGCCGGGCATACCTTCCGCGGTATAGCGCCAGTGGCCGAGCTCGAACTGGCCTTCGCGGTCGCGGCTGATGTTGGCCTCGGCCTGCACCAGCTTGCCGAAATCGCCGGCGTCGATCTGCTGCTTGATCCAGCGGAAATGGCCCTCGCGGCGGCGCTGGTACCCCACCGCGAGAACGACGCCGGCGTCGGCGCAGCTTTGCGTGATCGCCTTTGCTTCGCCGATAGTGTTGGCGATCGGCTTGTCGAGGAACACGTGCTTGCCGGCGGACGCTGCGGCAGCAGTGGTCTCCAGATGCACATGGTTGGGCGTGGTGTTGATGATGCCGTCGATCGACGCGTCGGCGAGTATATCTTCCAAGCTGTCGGCGCTGGCGCAGCCGTATTTGTCGGCAAACGCCTGGCGTTTGTCGGGCGAACGGGTAAAGCAGGAAGCGATTTCGACGCGGCCATCGCTCCGTTGCGCGGCGTCGGCGAGAACGTCCGACCACCAGCCGATACCGATCGAGGCGACGCGGAAAGGCTTTGTACTCATGCAGGTGTCTCCTTTTGCGGTGGGCCGGTGACCCGATTGGCCTGCCGGGCGCGGCGCTCGGCGTAGAAGGACCAGAAAATCGATACCGCCGCCAGCCCCAGGAAAAACAGGCTGATCGGCGAGGTGAAAAAGATCGAGATATCGCCTTGCGAGCTCACCAGCGACACGCGCAGATGTTCTTCCAGCGGCCGGCCGAGGACGAGCGCCAGCAACAGCGGCACCACCGGCACGTCGAGCCAGCGCATGGCGAGGCCCAACAAGCCGAAGCCGAACATCACGTAGACATCGAAGAAGTTGTTGCGCAGGGCGAACGAGCCGATCACGCACAGCAGCGCGATGGTCGGCATCAGCAAGGCCTTCGGCGTCGCCAGCACCTTGACCAGCAGCCGCAGGCTCAAGAACGCGATGATGATGTTGAAGAAATTGGCGAACAGGAAGGAGAAGATGATGTCGTAGGCGAAGTCGCCGCGCTCGAGAAACAGCAACGGTCCCGGCGCCAGGCCATGCACCAAGAGGGCGCCGATTAGGATCGCCGTCACCGGGTCGCCGGGGATGCCGAGCGTCATCATCGGAATGAGCGCGCCGCCGGTGACCGCATTGTTCGCGCTCTCCGGCGCGGCGATCCCTTCGGGGGCGCCATCGCCGAACGCTTCGGCCGACTTCGACAGCCGCTTGGCATAATCGTAGCTGAGAATGGCGGCGATTGGCCCGCCGGCGCCGGGTAGAATGCCGAGGAACGCACCCACCGGCGCGCCGATCGCGACCGGCAGGCGCACGCGCTTGAGGTCCGACAGCCGCGGCAAAATACCGGCGATCGCGGTGGCCCCGCTCGAGAGCTGCCGCGAGCGCGTTTTATCGAGCGCGTTGTCGAGCAGCTGCGGGATCGCAAACAGGCCGATCAGCGCGGTCAGAAAATGAATGCCGGCGATCAGATTGACCTCGCCGAAGGTGAACCGCTGGGTTCCCATGATCGGGTCCTGGCCGATGGTGACGATCATCAGGCCGATCACCGCCGACAACAGGCCCTTGATCAAAGACCGCGCGGCGAAACTGCAGATGATGGTGAGGCCGAAGAAGACCAGGCTGAACAAGTCGGGCGATTTAAAGCGCAGCGCGAAGTCGGCCAGTATCGGCGCGATCAGGAACAGGCACAGGAAATAAAACAGCCCGCCGACAAAGCTTGCCGAGATGGCGATGCCCAACGCCCGGCCGGCTTCACCGCGCCGCGCCATGGGGTGGCCGTCGAGACCGGTCGCCGAGGCCGATGGCGTGCCGGGGATATTCAACAGGATCGCCGAGAAACTGCCGCCGGTCATGCCGCTGACGTAGAGCCCCAACAGCAGCGCAATCGACACCGTCGGATCGAGCACGAAGGTCAGCGGCAAGACAATGATGATGCCGGTCGAAATCGTCATGCCGGGAATCATTCCGACGATGAGGCCCAGCAGCGAGCCAATTCCCGTCGCGACCAGGCTCGAGGCTAGGCTCGCCTGGGCAAAGCCGCTGATGATGTCGGGGTTCACGCGATCACTCCCGAAAGCACGCCGGCCGGCAGGCGGATCTGAAAGACTTCGCGAAATAGGAAGAACAGCACCAGCGAAATCGCCATCGAGCCGGCGATCACCCAAACCGGCCGCCGTTCGCCGTAGAGCAGCATCAGGACAGCGAAGAAGGGAATATTGGCGGCGACGAAGCCGAGGAAGGGTAGCAGGGCGAGATAAACGGTGAACGCCAGAAATCCGGCCAGGTAAAGGGCGCCGGAACCCTGGGCTCTTTCCGCCACCGGTTTGCCCGCCGCCGGCAGCCACAATCCCTGAACCAGCAGCGCA
The DNA here is from genome assembly GCA_041633145.1 of Alphaproteobacteria bacterium. Taxonomy (GTDB): domain Bacteria; phylum Pseudomonadota; class Alphaproteobacteria; order UBA6615; family UBA6615; genus JBFKGW01. The sequence continues at coordinate 4,886 of JBFKGW010000037.1, read as the reverse complement.
CCGGAGAGCAGCATCAGGCAGGTGACGATGACCCACGGAAAGAACGAGGGGTCGGTCGTGTTCTCGATCCCGCGCGTCGGTAAACCGGCCGTCAGCACGGCATAACCCGCTCCCAGAGTAAGCAGAACGATTGCGGCGATGACGTTGCGTCTACGCATGTCTATCAAGTGTGCGAAACGGCCCACCTTCATGAGAAGATGGGCCGTCGCACGAACAACTTCGGTCTCTTATTTCTTCTTGGACTGGTAGAGCCCGGCCTGCTTCATGACCGCAACGACTTGTTCGTTGTTGGCTTTTAGCTTCTCTTCGAAGGCGGCCGAACCGAGCGGCGCCAGATTAAAGCCGAGCTTCTGGGCGCGCGCCTTGAACGAGTCCGAATTGGCAGCCTGGATCATAGCCGCTTCCAACTTCGCTTTAACCGGCGCCGGTGTGCCCTTGGGCACACTCAAGCCGCGGAACAGGTCGAGCTCGACGTTGTAGCCCAGTTCTTTAGCGGTCGGGACGTCGGGCGTGGCGGGGCTGCGTTCGGCCGATGTGATGACCAGGAATTTGAGCTTGCCCGCCTTCACCAGCTTGAGCGGGTTGACGAAGATGTGCATCGCCGCATCGGCCTCGCCGGACAGAACGAACTTGTTCCGGTCGGCCGCTTTCACTGGCAGCATGATCGCCTCGCAACCCGCCGTCTCCATCAGGGCTATCCCCGCCACATGGGTGGCGCTGCCGACGCCGGCGAAGGCGACCTTGAGCGTCTTGGGGTTCGCCTTGCAATCGGCAACGAAGTCGTTGAACGAATTCCATTTGGAATCGGCTTTGACCACGAACGGCATCGGCTGGAATTCGACCATGCCAACATGATCCATGGCGTCGTAGGTAAAATCGACGTTGCCGATGTTGGTCGTGGTCAGGATCGACGTCGAGTTCCACGCGATCGTGTAGCCGTCAGGCGCCGAGTTCATGATGTGGGTGTAGGTGATGGCGCCGCCGCCGCCCGGCTTGTTGATCGGCACGACCGGCTGGCCAAGGACCTTGCTCATTTCGTCGGCGAGCAGCCGGCCTTCGATATCGGCGCCGCTGCCGGCTCCGAAGGGTATAATCATCTCGATGGGCCTTTCGGGAAATTCGGCGGCGCCCGCCGTGCTCGCCGCAGCGATCAGCGAAACCGCTGCGACCGATCCCAAAACGACCTGTCTGATTGAATGCATTTACTCCTCCCAAACTGCTGGTGTGTTGTTGTCGTTATAGCGAAGCGCCGACGGCTTCAACAGCCGCCGTCGCGATGTCCTGATCCTGTTGCCAATCGCCGCCGCTGACGCCGATCCCGCCCAGACACTCGCCGTCGACCAGGATAGGAAAGCCGCCTTCCATGGCGGTCCAGCGCTCAGGGCCGGCGGCCAGCGAGAGACCGATGGCATGCAGGGTATCGAGATCCTGCGCTTGCGCGCCCTTGGTCGTGGTCGGCCGTTTATTCGAGGCGGCGGTCACTGCTTTGGTGGTCGACGAATGAACGGTGTGGAAGCGGCCGCCGTCCATACGCTCGAGCACCAGCATATGGCCGCCAGCATCGACGATGGCGACGGTTACGGGGATGCCCATTTCTTCGGCCTTGGCGATCGCCGCAGCCAACATTTCTTTGGCCCCAGCCGTGGTCAGCCGTTGCGTGGGTGCAAATGACATTTCTACGTTTTCTCCCGGATACGTGCGTTGATTATTTTTTTCGGCCTTTCGCCGATAATGATTACTGATTTTAGCAAAGTCCATAGAATCACCTTGCGCCCTTAGTATTATCCGCGCGAGAGCACTGTCCTTCGCTGATTTAGATCAAGACGCGGGGACGGACCGCGCGTCTTTTGCGAAAATCATTGGGCATGTGAATTCCGAAATGTCAGAACGTGTGGGAACTTATCTGTACTGGCTCGCGACGGCGCTAGCGGTGCTTGCCATCGTGGGCGCTATTATCTGGAATGTGCAGACTTTGCAGGCGCGCCAGGAAGCGCAGGAAAATCTGCGAACACTGTCGCCGGCGCTGGAGGATCGCGACGCGGTACTCGCCGAGGCCTTCGCGCGGCAACGGGCGAGCACCGAACGCCTCAAGCGGTCGCTGACCGTCGGCGGCGTTTTGGTGCTCGGCGGCTTGATCGTCTATGGTCTTGGTTTAGTGGCCCGTTTTGTCAGCCGAACGCCGGACAATAACCGGCGCGAATGAGCGGGGAGGGAACGACAGATGAGCCAGAAGATCGCCGTACTCGGCACCGGCGCCAACGGCGCCTCGATCGCCGCCGATCTCACCAATGCCGGCCTCGACGTAAGCCTTATCGAACAGTGGCCGGCCCACGTCGAGGCGATGCGCGCCAATGGTGTGCGCATCGAAATGCCCGAGGAAACGGTCACGACACAGGTAAACGTCTATCACCTGTGCGAAGTCGCCACCTTCGACGACAAATTCGACGCCGTTTTGCTGGTCATGAAGGCCTACGACACGCCCTGGGCGTGCCAACTCATCAAACCGTATCTCAAGGACGACGGTTTGCTCGCTGGGGTGCAGAACGGCATGACCGGCGACGCCATCGCCGATGTGGTTGGGCCGGAGCGCGCCATCGGCTGCGTCATCGAGATATCGTCGCAGATGTTCGAGCCTGGCATTATCCAGCGGCAATCGCCGCACGACCGTTCGTGGTTCGCTGTCGGCAGCATCCACGAAGCGACCGCCGGCCGCGAGAGCGAGATTCAGGAGCTGCTCTCCCACGCCGGAACGTGCGTCGTATCGTCGGATATCCGCTCGGCCAAGTGGATGAAGCTGATCAGTAATTGCACCACCCTGGCGACCACGGCGATATTCGGTGTGCCGATTGCCGAGGCAGCCTCGACCCCGGGCATGCGCGAGATGATGCTGCGTTCGGGCGGCGAAGCGCTCACCGCCGGCCAGAATCTGGGGCTCAAGATCGAGCCGATCTTCGGGCTCAGCGAGGACGACGTTCAGCACACCAACCGGCTGGTCGAGCTGCTGCTCGATAAACTCACCAGCACCTACATTATGCCCGACACGATCACCACGATCTTGCAGGACCACATGAAGAACCGCAAAAGCGAGGTCGGCGACGTCAACGGTTGGGTCGTCGAGGAGCAGGAAAAGCTCGGCAAAACGGCCCCGGTCAATGCCGCGATCGTCGAGATTTCGGCACGCATCAAGCGCGGCGAGCTCGAACCCGGCCCGGCGAATTTGGAGCTGCTCAAATCGATGGCGGGGGAGGGCTGAAGCCGCCCGCGCTCTCACGGCTTGGCGTTCTTGCCAAGCGGCGGCGCATCAGCGCTCGCCCCAGAACCAAACCCGAATTCTGGCGCGTCCGGCGCCGCGTCGCAGGTCTGTCCGTCCGCCGCCAGCGCCGCCGGCACCAGATCGTCGCGCAGCAGGGTAATCAGGGCGCTGCGGTAGCCGCCGACACGGGTGTGGATCGAGCTGTCCGAGGTGATCACCACGGTCAAACCGAGGCTCGGCGCGACGTGTAAAAACTGGCCGCCGAAACCACGCGCATAATAAACCGCGTGGCCGCAGAAACTGGTAATGAACCAGCCATAACCATAGTCGTCACCGGAAAAGAACGAAGTCGTGCGGGGCGTCCAGGACTCAGCGATCCAGTTTTCGGCGATGACGCGTCGGCCGTCATGCAGCCCGCCGTTTCGGTACAGTTCGCCAAACCGCAATAAGGCGCGCGGCGAAAGCGCCATGTTGTTGCCACCGAAATAGATGCCCCGGGGATCGCGCTGCCAGGGTGGAATGTCGATGCCGAGCGGCTCGCCCAGCCAGGCACGGGCCAGCTGGTGGGTGGTACGTCCCGTGGCGTGGGTCAGGATCGCCGACAACATATGCGTATTGCCGGTGGAGTAGAGCATGCGCCCGCCGGGCTCGTCGATGAACGGCCGCGACAGCGCATGGCGCACCCAATCGCTGCTTGCCACCCAGCGGCCATAGTTGCGGCCCGAGGTGCGTTCCAGGCCGGCGCGCATCGACAGCAGGTGATCGATGGTGATCCGTTGCAGACGCGCATCGGCGCGCGCCGGCAGATGTTGCGCGAGCAGCGGTGCGATCGCCTGATCGGGGCCAGCTAATTCGCCGCGCATGACTGCGATACCGACCAAAGCCGAAATCAGCGACTTGGCGACCGATTTGACATTCACCGGGGCGTCGAGGCCGGGACCGCGAAAGGCCCGCTCGGCGACGACGTCACCATTGCGCGCGACGATTAGCGCATGCAGGCGGGGCAGGCTGGCCGCGCGGTCGAACGCGCGCCCAAGCAGCGCGGCGTCGAGCCGGTCGGCGCTCGCTGGGTGGCGGGCATCGGCGGCGAGCAACGCGCCGGCCATCGCCAGCACGCACAGCGCTCTCCGCCCGCTGCGAAGTACCATGCGATTGCACATTTCCCATGTCATACCGGCAACACTAGTGGCGCTGCCGGCCAGACGAAATCGCAATGTCGCGCCACTCACGATGATTTTAGGCTGCGCCCCTCAAATCAGCTCGAAGTAGCGCGCCAGTTCCCAGTCGGTGACGTGCTTGGCGAAGCTGCGCACTTCCCAGTCGCGGGTGGCGGCGAAGTGGTCGACGAAGGTGTCGCCGAACCAGTCGCGCGCGACCGCGCTGTCGCGGAACGCCGCGGCGGCGTGGCCCAGGTTGCGGGGCAGGGTGAGTTCAGCCGGCCATTCGGCTTCGTAAGCGTTGCCGGTGACCGGCGGCGTCGGCGCGATCTCCTGCTCAAGCCCGTAAAGCCCCGAGGCGACCGCCGCGGCCAGCGCCAGATAGGGGTTGGCGTCGGAGCCGGGCACCCGGTATTCGACGCGCTGGCTTTCGGGCGGGCCGGCAATCACCCGCAGCGCGCAGGTGCGGTTGTCGA
>JBFKGW010000036.1:0-10918 GCA_041633145.1 Alphaproteobacteria bacterium | reverse complement strand
GCGCAGTGCATCAAGAGGGAGGTAAAGTCATAGAACTCAGACCGGATTTCGCCGAAATCCACGTCTGGGCAGAGCCGGCGTTCGATCTTCGACCACTGCTTAAGCGCGGTCATCATCCGATCATAATTTTTGGGGGGATTTGGGTGTTTGACGGAAAGGCCGACCGACTCCAGGCGGAACATAATCTGCATGAGCTGATTTATTGCGCGCTCTCCGGATTTATTTGCCTGGAAGACATCCCACAAGCCGTTCACGGCCTCTCGGGCCTCAGCACAGCTGCCGTCAGCGCCTTTCTTTGGCATCAGGCCGTACCAAACCATGAAAGCGTTGAGCGCGCCGGCCGACGTACCGCTGAGGGCGCAAATGTCAAAGCGCCGCTTCGCATCCGCCGGCAACTGATCGTTTTTGTCTGCCTCTTTGGCTTGCAGGATTTCGGTCAACACGCCGCACGTGAAGGCGCCGTGTATGCCGCCCCCTTGGCAGGCGATGGCGACTTTCTTCTTATCCATTTTCGACCTCCTTGCCGCTCGAATGATCGTTTAAGTCCGATGGTAAGGTGACGTGCGTCTGTTCCGCCTCCCCGGTACGCTAGGGTTACGAAATGAAATGACACCAGGATCGCGGAGCATTTCCTGCACCGCTATTCTCCTGACGCACAGCATGACCCATCTGGGCGGCGAGGAGAAGGCTGACTTATCCTATGTGTTTAAGCGCGTTTCGGACCGGCGGCAGGAACGGCTCAGAGGGCAGACAGGCTGTCGATTTCCTCGACGCTTGCCCGTAATCCGGACGGATCGAGCAGAATCAGCCGGCGGCCGTCCTGACGCACCAATCCGAGTTCGGCAAGCACACCGAGCTCGCGCGATACCGCCTCGCGTCGGGTCCCGATCAGGCTGGCGATCATTGCGTGCGTCGGCGCCGGATCGATCACTACCGGCGATTGAGTGTCGCTGGCCGGTCCTGCCAGACGCAGCAATTCCACGCGTACGCGCGCCGCGATCGCCATGGTCGACAGCTCGATAATGCGGTCGGTCAGTGTGCGCGACAGGTCGGCTAAACGCCGGATCATAACGGCGGCTGCTGACGGGTGTTCCTGCAGGATACGCCAGAAACTATCGGCTGAGATACGGGCCACCGTGACCGGCGTGAGGGCGATGACCGAGGCGGTGCGCGGTCGCCCGTCGATCGCGGCCAGTTCGCCAACCACTTCGCCTGCCGGGATGTCTCGGAAGACCACTTCACGACCCGACAGGCTGTAAACAACGACACGGACTTCGCCCGCGACGATGAAAAAGCAGTCGGAGCTATCGTCGAGGTGGCTGATAATGCTCTGATTAGGCGCGTAGTCGCGCCATAGGCACTCGCCGGCGATGCGGTCGAGCGCCGCCATGTCGAGGTCGCGCAACAAATGAATGTCACGGAGGCGCTCGCCGCCGAAAGATGTCGGTTTGCCTTCGATTTGCACGCGCTGGGTTCTTAAATAGCTGATTTGCATTTCAAATCACCCAAAAGAATAGCTTTCTTATCGGCCGTTGACGACTCTCGTTCGCTCGCCAATCGAGCGAGCCGAAAACAGCGCTTCGTTAAAAGAACAGCGCCAGGGCACCGATCTCGACCAGCCATAGGAAGACGAAACCGAGGCAAATGTAGACCTGCGCCGAAATTTCTATTGTCCGACGCAATGGAAAAACAGACATGATTTCCTCCATCAAATGCGTTTCGGATACCGCATCGTGCGCCCGATCCCGTTTGCTGGATGTGCCAATTCGCACAAGCGCTTGCGTTGCCTGATCTTTTGGTGCTTGCGGTGGAAAATTGTCCGGTTTCGAAAATGCGGCGATCGGCGCGATATTCGCGGTCAAAGAATCGAATATCGGATGCTATTGGCGGGAAAATCCGGTCTAAATGAATTGCGACGCGTCGACAAAAGACCCGACGGACATGCTTGGTCGATTGATCGCGCTGGCGCAGGATATTTATTGGGAAATACGATTCCGGGTGTGGCTGGCCACGCGCAATGTGCGATTCCGCACCGCCCCGAGGCCTTTCACAGCCTACAACGTCCATGTCCTTACTCGAATCCAAAGGAGGTCAGCATGGACGAAGCAAAAATTGCAGGCGGCGCATTTGTTGTCGGCGTGATCTTAGTTTTATTGGCCTTTGTGCTGATTTCGAATGTGGTTCATCGCGTGCGCAAATCGCTGGCGGATAGTCGAACCCGAACAGAATTAGACGCTCTCGCTAATGAATCCCGGCTCACGCCACCGGCCTAAAACGAGATTTTGGGCGGAGAGTTATTGTCCGGCTCACGCGCCGAGCGGCATAAAAAAGCCGGCGCTTCCGGCCAACCGCCCGCACCGAGAAGAGCGCCCCCATACCCAGCGGTGGGGGCGTTTTTATCCGGCACGAGGCTGCAATGCTGTCTAGATCTGGATGTTCGCGAATCCGAACCTGTCGCGCCCGCGCAACACGGCGGCGCGGCGCAACTTAGCTCCCGTTGCAATGCGCGGCTCTGAGCAAGCTCACCTGAACCCAACTAGAGATTGCGCTGAAAGATCGGTTGTGCAAATTCTCATGGACACCGTCTGATTTGCTGAAATAACAGGCCGCTGGTGACCGGAGACAGACAACTCGACAACCTGTTGGCGTCGCTCGACCCGAAACTGGACCCCAATGTCTATGTTTTCGCCACGATGCCGAATTCTTATGACGCAGCGGCGCTGAGCCCGCGCCTGCAATTCGAGGAAGCGGAAGGCACGACACTCATCGTGACCCGTGACGTCGCCGAGAAACAGGGCATCGCCTACGAATTTCCCTGTCGCCTCATCACGCTGAATGTCCATTCACCGCTCGAGTCCGTCGGTTTCATCGCGGCAATCGCGGCGCGGCTGGCGAGCGCCGCCATCAGCGCGAACCCGGTGGCCGGCTTTTTCCATGATCATGTGTTCGTGCCGGAGGACAGTGCCGCGGTTGCGCTTGCCGCGCTCGAGGAACTGGCGGCCGAGAAAATTCTTAAGACGGGTACGGGGAGGCACCCATGACGGTTGCGGTAAAGGCGCTGGCCTTCGATGTGTTCGGCACGGTGGTCGATTGGCGCGGCTCGATCATCGAGATGGGGCCGGCGTTCGGCGCGGCGCACGGATTCGAGCTCGATTGGCCGGCCTTCGCCAACGCCTGGCGGGCCGAATATCAGCCGTCGATGGCGCGGGTCCGCTCGGGCGAAATCGGCTTCGTAAAACTGGACGTCCTGCACCGGATGAACCTGGAAAAGGTGCTTAACGATTTCGGCATCAGCGGCTTGTCGGAGGCCGCCCTCGACGACTTCAACCGCATGTGGCACCGCCTCGACCCCTGGCCCGATGTCATCGCCGGTCTGACGCGGCTCAAAACCAAATACATTTTGGTGACCCTGTCCAACGGCAACGTGTCGCTGATGGTCGACATGGCCAAACGCGCCGGCCTGCCGTGGGACATGATCCTCGGCGCCGAGATCGCCGGTAACTACAAGCCGCAGCCGGAGGTCTATCAAAACGCCGCCGATGTCCTCGACCTGGCGCCGTCCGAGGTGTTGATGGTGGCGGCCCATAACGGCGACCTGTTGGCGGCCAGCGGCGTCGGCCTGCGTACCGCCTTCGTTCCCCGGCCGGGCGAATACGGTCCCGATCAGACCACCGATCTGTCCGCGACGGGCGACTATGACGTGGTGGCGGCGGATTTCACCGACCTGGCGGCGCAGCTGGGAACTTGAGGGAATAATCCGCCGGCAGACGCCTTGGTTTTGGTGCGGGATTTTACGCCCGCCTTAGGCGACTGGGTTGTTCTCGAAATACTCGATGTCCTGCGGCGACGGCGTCCATGCGGAATTGCTCGGCCAGTCGACCTTGCGCGACACCATGTCGGCGCCGTAGCGCACCCGGAACAACAGCGTGCGCTCGGGCCCGTTGGTGTATTCGTGGACCTCGCCCGGCGGGTGGACAACAAAGGCGCCCGGCTTGACCTCGATCGTAGCGTCCGGCGTTTTCATGGTGCCGCCGCCCTGGAAGCAGAAATAGATTTCCGTGGCGTCGGGGTGGCAGTGGTTGGGGCTCACCTGGCCCGGCTCCCAACAGGCAACGGTGAAGTCGCCGTCGCCAGCGCGGCCGAGGATTTTCTCGACGTGCTTGGCGGGGTCGAATTCCTGCTCGTCTTGCAGCGTGAAGGCGTACATCGTTTTCCTCCGTGATTTATCTGATCTGGTGCAAGGTGTCGTTCCTTACACGCCTGGCCACCATGTCGCCTCAGGCAACGGCACATAAAAAATGCGCAGGAAGATGAAATAGGCCAGGATGCAGACCCCCAAAGGCACGACAACGGCGAGGATCAGGTTGCGGCGCGTTTTCTCCTGCGTCATGTAGAGCGACGCCAGCGTCAGCATCAGGAAGCTGGCCAGCCAGAAACCGAGACCGTTCATCAACAAAATGTAGGCCAGCACGATCGCGCAGAATACGAGCAGGTCGCCAACGACGGCCCGATTCTCGCGGAACCCGTCAACGATGTCCGGGGCTTGCTTCAACACGGTTGCAACAATGACGCGCGCGAGCAGGGCTACGGCGATTGCCAGAACGACGTAAATAGCCAGAAGGGGAAATCCCCAGTCCTTTACATCGGCGCCAATGCTTGACCAGAACACGCCACCAATGCCGAACAGGACCAGCGCAGTCAGAAGATCTCGGTCCATCAATCTCTGCATGCGGTCTCCTCCACTAACTCATCCATGGCCACCTACTCTGTTTCTTCCTGCTCGCTTATGTGTTCTAGCGCGCGCTCGCGCCTGCGTGTCCATACGACGAAGGCAATCGAGAAAACGCTGAGCGCAATGAGGACGATGTTGAGTGTGCCGGTGAAGAACACCCTGCCGATTGATGTTGCTTCGGATATGTACAAGGCCTGGACGAGCGAGGGTTCAATGATCGGGCCCAGAATCAGGCCGAGACCAATAGGGCCGGGATGGAAGCCGAGCCGCCGGACGAGGAAAACGAACACCCCGAGCCCCAGCATGATGTACACGTCGAAGATATTGTTGCGGATCGCATAGGCTCCGATGACGGCCAACAACATGATCAGCGGCGCCAGGAGCCGCAAAGGGATGCGGATTATTCGTACCAACACTGGCGCAAACAAGCTGCCGAGGATGAACGTCACGATCCCGGCCAGCAACAAAGACCATCCGAAGGAAAAGACGAGCGTGCCGTCGCTCTGGAAAAGTTCCGGGCCAGGGTTCAAGCCGCGCAGCATGAGGGCGCCGGCTATCACTGCGGCGGGCGCTGAGCCCGGAACACCCAGAGTAACCAACGGTATCATCGCTGCTGGCGCCGCTGCGTTGTTGGCGATCTCCGACGCGGTTACGCCGCGCAAGTCGCCCTTGCCATAGCCGCTTTTATCCTTACTCCAGCGCACCGCCTCGTTGTAGGAGACCAATGCGGCGATGGGGCTGCCGGCGCCCGGCAGGATGCCGATGAACGAGCCGATCACCGCAGAGCGAACGACGTGCACCGGATGCGCGAGCACCTTTGAGATCGTCTTTAAGGTTTCGCCGCGCTTTGGTTTGTACTCAGCGATAAATTCCTTTCTGCGCAGCTCGGCCACCATTGAAAGAACCTGCGGTATGGCAAAGACGCCGATCAACGCTGCAACGAGGGACACACCGCCACGAAGCTCGGGGACGCCAAAGGTGAATCGCGCTAGTTCATTGCCATGACTGATTCCGACAGAACTAATCAGCAGACCGATCGCGCCGCCGGCAAGTCCCTTCAAAACAGAATCGCCAGCCAGGCTACCAATAATCGTCAGGGCGAAAACGCCCAGCCAGAAGAACTCGGGCGGCCCGAATTTAAGTGCGATCGTGATCAACGGCCACGCCAGCAGCAGGTAACAGGCGGCCCCAAATAGGGTCCCCAAAGCCGAACTAAAGCAGGATGCGACGATCGCTTCTTGTCCGCGTCCCTGCAGGACCATGGGATGGCCGTCGAAAGCGGTGGCCATCGCGGCCGGTGTTCCTGGCGTGTTGACCAGCACCGCCGGGATGGCATCGGAAAACATCGCGCAAACATATAGGCCACCCAACATGGCGACGCCTTCACCAGGTGGTAGAGCGAATGTAAACGGTACGAGCAATGCCGTTCCCATCGTGGCGGTCAGGCCGGGCAGCGTGCCAACCACCATGCCAATCATCACTCCAATGGAGATCCAAAGGATGTATGTAGGCGTGAGCGCCTGCATTAGGCCTTCGATCATCGAAAAAGTCCTAAAGGGATTGCGGTGTCTGTCGTCTTGCCAGTTTTTGCGGGCGTTTCCTAACGCGCGCAGGCAGTACGTATAAAACTAAGAAGGCAGTCAACTCTGTGCCCATGCGAAAAGGCTGCCCAGGCATCATAACTTCCGATGCGAGGGCAGCCTGGAACCGCGAAAGCCCCTATTGTGAGAATTTCTTTATCGCGGCTTCGACGTATGCTTTGGCTTCCTCCGGTGTCTGACGTATTGGCGTTAGACCGTTGTTAACCACCAATTCTCTGACCTTCGGGTCGGCGGTTGCCTCAAGAAGAGCTTTATTCAGAATCGCGACACGATCAGCCGGAGTTCCGGGAGGCGCCATAACGCCCCACGTCGTCGTGTACGTCCATTTCGGCTCATTCGGAACACCTGGCAGCGCTTCGGAGGGTGCAGTACCAGCTACGACGATCGTGTCTAGCGTTGCGGCGTGTTTGACGGCATGCGAGGACGCAGTCATTCCAGCGTCCACGTGTTTGCCCTGCAGCATAGGTATCATCTTGCCAACGCCTCCCGAGACCGGGACGTAGGCTGTTTCGATCCCGAGTATTTGGGCGAGTTCAGCAAAATTCGCTGCACCGGTGCTACCGACACCCGCGACAGTCAGCTTGCCAGGATTTGCCTTCGCGGCAGCGACAAATTCTTCGAGACTACTGTACTTGCTGCCCTTGGGAACCATGAGGGCGCCCAAGGCGCTTGCGGTCATCCCGATATATGCGAATTCACCTGGCTTGAAGCCAACGTCCTTACCTTTGGAAGTGATAACGATATTCGGAACGACAACGTTGCTAATCGTGTAGCCATCCGGCTTCGAGCGCCACAGTTCGTTAAACCCGACCGCGCCACCGCCGCCAGTCTTGTAGACAATCCGCACCTCGACGCCCAGTGCCTTTTCCAAACCGGGCTGGAGCCTACGCGCCTGCTGATCGGATCCGCCACCTGGCGAGTACGGAACGATGAATGTGATGGGTTTTTCAGGGTAATTTTCGGCGCTGGCGGAACCGAATGCTGCGAAAGCCGTTAGCAGGCCTAAGCCCACGGCGAGGAGTCTAGCTCCCTGATACTTACGCTGTTTCGTCATTTTTTTGCTTCCTCTCGTGCTAAATTATTTTCATTGACGAGGAGGGAATTTCTTCCCTTCCCGATTGCGAACTCCATACGGTATGGCCATAAAAACCGGCTACTGACAGCAAAACCGCCCCAAGCCAATTTCAGGAAGATATCACCCAATATACCCTTAGAGTCTGTCATTAAAATCCTGGGACAAAGCCCAAGCGCAGTCAACCTGTCGAGCCCGCTTGCGCGGAATATTTGCTCCGTCGAGAACTACTGCCCTATCGCCGCAGCAAACGCTTTTAGCGCCCAAGAAGCGTTATCCGGTTTGTAGCTTTCGCAACTGACCCGCTCGCCTTTAAACCAACGCATACAGGCCGAACGATGAGGCCAGCAGATTGGCCGCCAGGAACGTGAGAATCACCTTAAGCCCCTTGGCGAACACCTCGGCCGGCAAGCGGGTCAACACCCGGCTGCCGAGATAGGTGCCGGCAAAACCCGAGACCAGCATCAACACCATCAGCCCCGCCCATTCGGCAAAGGCGAAGCCGAGGATGCCGAAGGCGATGATCTTGAGCGTGTGCTGCGCGACCATGCAGGTCGAGTGGGTGGCCACCAAGCCGCGCGGCTGGTAGCCGCGCTGGTTCAACAGCGAAGAGATGAAGGCACCGGTGGCGCCGAAAAACATCGTCAGGATGCTGGCGCCGACGCCGAAGGCGACGACGACCGTTTGGCCCGAGCTGACGAACCGCAGCTTGGGACCCCACACCATGTAGAGGATGAATAAGCCGAGTCCGGCGCGCAGAACGTCGGCGGACAGCGTCACCACGATACTGCCGCCGATGGCGACGCCGAAGATCGCGCCGAAACCAAAGTAAAGGAAGGTATGCCAGTCGATATCGGCGCGCAGGATGGCCGCCCGGCCGAAATTCGAGCCCAATTGCACCACGCCGTGGACCGGAACGATCGCCGGCGCCGGCATCAGGGTGGCCATGGCGGCCAACAACACCATGCCGCCGCCGATCCCCATCGCCGCGGTGATGAACGAGCCAAGGAAACTCGCCGCGACCAGTAAAATCGACGCCAAGGCATCGATACTTTGGGGAACAAATTGCAACGATTAAATCCTTAATTAAGACAAGAAGTGTGCAATCCGGTGAGAAGCGATCGCCCTATTTGTGCTATATTCGCGCCGATCGCGACGATTAAGAGGCTGGAGATGGCGTTGGAAAACCGCGCGCTGGTTCTGGATCTGGTCGAATGGATATCACAGGAGCCGCGCGCCTACGAAGAGGTAATGGCCGCCTGGCGAACCTCCTGTCCGCGTCTGACGATCTGGGAAGACGCAGTCGATAACGGCTTCGTCGCTCGTTCTCAAGGTGCGTCGAACGGCGCAACCGTTCACGTCACCGAAAAAGGCCTGTCGATCCTGCGCCAGGACGGCCGCATCTAAGCAGCGCAAATCCATTTCAGCGCCGGACCGGTGCCCGCCGCCGCGCCGTAGTTCGCCAGGGATCGCGATTCCGCTTGGCAGCACGGGGCCGCATCGGTTAGTTGGCGCCTTGGCATACACAACAAAGCGCGGCGAGACAGCGTGGCCGTTTTGAATAAGCGATACGACGTCCTCGTCGTCGGGGGTGGCAATGCGGGGCTGTGTGCAGCGATCAGCGCGCGGCGCGGTGGCGCCAGCGTGCTCGTTCTCGAAGCGGCGCCGAAATTCTATCGCGGCGGCAACACCCGCCACACCCGCAACATGCGCTGCGCCCACGATACCACCACCGAGACCCTGTCGGGGCCCTACACCGAAGATGAGTATTTCGAGGACCTGCTGCGGGTGACCGGCGGCAACACCGACGAAGACTTGGCGCGCCATATGATCGTCGAATCGAAGGACATGCTCACCTGGATCGTCGAGCAGGGCGTGCGCTTCCAGCCCTCGCTGGGCGGCACCTTGAGCCTCGGCCGCACCAACGCGTTCTTCCTCGGCGGCGGCCGGGCGATGCTCAACGCGCTCTATCTCACCGCCGAGACCCTCGGCGTCGAGTTCTGTTACGACGCCGAGGTGGTCGGCCTCGATATTGACGACGGGGTGTTCGGCGCCGCGACCGCGAAGCTGGGCAGCGAGACGGTGACAGTGCGGGCTGGCGCGCTGGTTGCCGCCGCTGGCGGCTTCGAAGCCAATATCGACTGGCTCAAGGAGGGCTGGGGCGACATCGCGGAAAATTTTTTGATCCGCGGCACGCCCTACAACACCGGCACCGTTCTGAAACTGCTGATGCGAAATGGCGTGGCGACGATCGGCGACCCGACCCAATGCCACGCCGTCGCCATCGACGCCCGCGCGCCGAAATTCGACGGCGGCATCATCACCCGGCTCGACTGCGTGGTGTTCGGCGTCGTGGTCAATCGCGAGGCTCGGCGCTTCTACGACGAGGGTGAGGACATCTGGCCCAAGCGCTACGCCATTTGGGGCCGCCTGGTGGCGCAGCAGCCGGGCCAGATCGCTTACATCATTTTCGACGCGCCGTGCCTCGAGCGGTTCATGCCGTCGCTCTATCCGCCGATCGCGGCGCCGACGGTTCGAGAGTTGGCGCAAGCGCTCGAGCTCGATCCGGCCACGCTGGCAGCGACGATCGCCGCGTTCAACGCCGCCGTCCAACCGGGCACCTTCGACCCGATGACCCTCGACGATTGCCGCACCGAGGGTCTGGCGCCGCCGAAATCCCACTGGGCGCAGCGCATTGAGACCGCGCCGTTCTACGCCTATCCGGTGCGTCCCGGGATTACGTTTACCTACTTGGCGGCCAAGGTGAACCGGCAGGCGCAGATGATCCTGCAGTCGGGCGAACCGGCCGCCAACATGTTTGCCGCCGGCGAGATCATGGCCGGCAACATCCTGGGCAGCGGTTATGCTGCCGGCATGGGCATGACCATCGGCAGCGTGTTCGGGCGCATCGCCGGGCGCGAGGCGGCGGGGCGGCTCAATCGCCCCGCCGACGCGCCGCAGGCGGCGACGGCATGAACATCCAAACAGCTCCTGCGGTCGAGCACGCCAGCACCGCGCTGGCCGAGGCCGACCGGCTGATGACGGTGTGCAATTCGTGCCGCTACTGCGAGGGCTTGTGCGCGGTGTTCCCGGCGATGGAGCTGCGCCGCACCTTTGCCGACGGCGATCTCAACTATCTCGCCAACCTGTGCCATGCCTGCGGCGCCTGTTACGTCGATTGCCAGTTCGCGCCGCCGCACGAGTTCGACGTCAACGTGCCGCGCAACCTGGCGACCGTGCGCGCCGAATCCTATCGGGCCTACGCCTGGCCGCGCGCCTTGGCGCCGCTGTTCGCGAAGAACGGCCTGGCGATCAGCCTGATTGCGGCGCTGAGTGTGGCGATATTCGTCGCCGGCTTCGTCGGCTGGCACGATCCGTCGGTGCTGTGGGGTGTTCACACCGGCCCCGGCGCGTTCTACCTGCTGATGCCGCACAACGCCATGATCGTCCTGTTCGGCGCGGTTTTTCTCTACGCCATCGTCGCCGCAGCGCTGAGCGTCACGCAGTTCTGGC
>JBFKGW010000035.1:0-10967 GCA_041633145.1 Alphaproteobacteria bacterium | reverse complement strand
GATTTGTTCGACGAAGGCGGCGGTGCCGGACCGCGCGATCGTGCCCAGATTGTCGACCAGCTCCTGGTGACTCATGCCGATGCCGTTGTCGGCGACGGTGAGGGTGCGCGCCTTGGCGTCGGTGGAAATGGTGATGTTGAGCTCGCCGTCGCCGTCGAGCAGCGCGGGTTCGGTGAGCGCTTCGTAGCGTAGCTTGTCGCAGGCGTCCGATGCGTTCGACACCAACTCGCGTAGGAAAATCTCCTTATCGCTGTACAGCGAATGGGCAACGATATCCAACAGCCGGGCGACTTCAGCCTGAAACGTATGGGTTTCCGCCGAGTCGCCGGCGCTTTCGTCGGCAGCAGTGTTCATCTGTGTCCTCGGAGCAGCAATTTTTCCAGTAATCTTCGGCACATATGAGGGCAGGCACGCGACGCTGCAAGCCCCCCATCCCAAAGGTTGCAATCGGGCCGGCGGAGGCCGATTCTATAGCCATGACGTTTTCCGACACTGGGTCCGTGAAAGCGGTTCTCGGACCGACCAATACCGGTAAGACCTACCTCGCGATCGATCGGATGCTGGGCCATGAAACCGGCATGATCGGCTTTCCGCTGCGCCTGCTCGCGCGCGAAAACTACGACCGCGTGGTGAGCTTGCGCGGTGCCGGCGCGGCCGCCCTGATCACCGGCGAAGAGCGCATCATCCCGGATAATCCGCGCTATTTTTTATGTACGGTCGAGGCGATGCCGCAGGATCGGCCGGTCGCCTTTCTGGCGATCGACGAGATCCAGCTGTGCGCCGATGCCGAACGCGGCCACGTTTTCACCGAGCGGCTGCTCGGCGCGCGCGGCACCGAGGAAACCATGTTCATGGGCGCCGAAACGATGGCGCCGATCCTGCGCAGGCTGGTGCCGGAGGCCGCGTTCGAGCGCCGCGAGCGGTTTTCCCGGCTGAGTTACGTCGGGCCCAAGAAACTAACGCGGCTGCCGCCGCGCTCGGCCGTGATCGCGTTTTCCGCCGCCAACGTCTACGCGCTCGCCGAATTGCTGCGCCGCCAGCGCGGCGGCGCCGCCGTGGTGCTGGGGGCACTGAGCCCGCGCACCCGCAACGCCCAGGTTGGCCTGTATGAGGCCGGTGAAGTCGACTATCTGGTTGCCACCGATGCGATCGGCATGGGTCTGAATATGGCGATCGACCATGTCGCGTTTTCGTCGCTGCGCAAATTCGACGGCAGCTATTTTCGCCACCTCACGCCGGCCGAAATCGCCCAGGTGGCGGGCCGCGCCGGCCGCTATATGTCGGACGGCACCTTCGGTCCGACGAGCGATCTGGAACCGTTCGATCCCGAGCTGGTGGCGGCGTTGGAGGAGCACAAGTTCGACGCGGAGCGACAGGTTTTCTGGCGCGCCACCGATCTCGACTTCAGCTCACCCGACGCCCTGAAGCGCAGCCTCGAGGCGCGCCCGCCGCTGCCAGAATTGCGCCGGGCGCGCGCGGCCGACGATTACACCGCGCTGGTCGGCGCCATCGCGTCGCCCGACATCGCCGATATGGCGGCCCACCCCGAAGCGGTGCGCCTGTTGTGGGATGTCTGCCGCATTCCCGATTTCCTCGGCGACCTCAGCGGCTCCCATCCCCGGCTGGTCACCCGCATCTATAAGTTCCTGATGGCGCCGCAAGCACGGATCCCCAGCGACTGGATTGGCCGCGCCGTCGACCGGCTCGACCGCACCGACGGCGACATCGATACGCTGATCGCGCGCATCGCCGGCGTGCGCACCTGGACCTATGTGTCGCACCGCCGCGATTGGCTCGACGCCGCCGATGGCTGGCAGGAACGCTCGCGCGAGCTTGAAAACAAGCTGTCGGATGCCTTGCACGACCGCCTGACCCAGCGCTTCGTCGACCGCAAGACCGCAGTTTTGGTGCAGCGGCTGCGTGAACGGAAAGCCCTGTTGGCCGGCGTCGGCGGCGACGGGCGGGTGACGGTGGAAGGCAACGAGGTCGGCCGGCTCGAAGGGTTTCGTTTCGTGCCCATCGATAGCGAAGTGGCCGCCAGCAGCCACCTGATGGCGGCGGCGAACCGGGCGCTGCGCGAGGCGATTGCCGGCCGGGTTGCCGAGATCAACGCGGCCGACGACGAAGCCTTCATGCTGGATTTCGCCAGCGGGACTATTCACTGGCGTGAGGCGCCGCTAGCGAAACTGGTGGCGGGCGCTGAGGTGAGCCGTCCGCTGGTCGACGTGCTGGCCAGCGACCTCATCGACGAGCCCGCGCGCGAACAGGTTCGCCAGCGCCTGACCGCCTGGCTGAACGCCTATTTGCAAGCGCAGATTGGGCCGCTGTTCGAGTTGCACGACGCCGGGTTTGCCGGGGCGGTGCGTGGTCTGGCCTACCGATTGACGGAAGGTCTGGGCTGCAGCGTTCGCGATCCCGCTGTCGACCGCAAAGACAAGTTCTCCGACGACGAGCGCAAAACGCTGGCGCGCGCCGGCGTGCGGATCGGAGTCGAAATGACCTACATGCCGGCCATGCTCAAGGGAAGGTTGTTGGCCCTGAAAGCGCTATTGTGGTCGGTCTACGCTGGCACGGGTGCCCCGACGGCGCTGCCCGATGGCGGCGCGACGTCGCTGCCGTGCCAAGACGGTGTGCCGGCAGACTGGTACCTGGCGCTGGGGTTCTGCCCCGCTGGGCCGCTAGCGGTGCGCGCCGACCTGTTGGAGCGGCTGTTGGCCGATGTGCGCCGCTCGAGCCGCGATGGCGCTTTCGAAGTGAGCCCGGCGATGATCAACGCAATCGGCGCTGCGCCCGACGATTTTGCGCAAGTGCTGCGCCGCTTCGGTTATTCGGTGACGTCGCAAGATGACACCCTGCGCGTTGCGCGGCGCCGTGCGCGCCGGCGGGCGCCGCCCAAGTCGCGCGGCCGGCGGGCAACGCCGGCGATCGATCCCGATTCGCCGTTCGCCAAGTTGCGCCACCTGACAACCGGCTCCCGGTCGTGAGATGATGGCCGATAGCGACACCCTGCGTCTCGACAAGTGGCTGTGGTACACGCGGTTGTGCAAAACGCGAACGCAAGCGACAGCGCTGTGCCGGTCGGGTCAGATACGGGTCAATAAAACGCCGGTGCGTAAACCCAACCATGCGGTGCGGCCCAACGATGTGCTGACGTTTCCCCTGGGCCGTCGCATCTGTGTCGTGCGTGTGGTCGCATTGGGCGAGCGGCGCGGGCCATTTCGCGAAGCGCAGACACTCTACGAGGATCTCTCGCCGCTGCCGGAGCCGCGCGCGCCAAAATCGGCGGAAGCCGGCCAGCGCGAGCGCGGCGCGGGACGCCCGACCAAACGAGACCGCCGCGCCATCGACCGGCTCACCGAACCCGGAAACCCCTAATCGGCGTATGGTTGTTGTCGGCGTCATTCGCGTGTAAACCGGCAGCCATGCTGGATCTGCTTAAGCAAATGTTCGCCGAGGGCGAGCGCGACCCGCACGGCCCGGGACAGCACACGGTCGACGAGTTGCACTTGGCCGCGGCGGTGCTGCTGCTCGAGACCGCGCGCATGGACGATGCGATCGATGGCGACGAACGCGCGGTGATCGTCGATCTGGTGCGCAGCCGCTTCGGGTTGGACGACGACGAAGTCGCCTCGGTGGTCGAGTTGGCCGATCAGGTTGCTCACGATTCGGTGGAGTTGTCGCGGTTTACCCGGCGCATTCGCGACGGCTTCGACCACGACGAGCGCGTTGAAATGGTCGAGATGCTGTGGCGTGTAGTCTATGCCGATGGCGTCGTGCACGACCACGAGGCGAACCTATTGCGGCGGATTGCCGGCCTGCTTTACGTTAGCGATCGCGAAAGCGGTGAGGCGCGAAAACGAGCGCAGGCTTAGGCAAGCGCGGTACTGGTGCGGACGCGTGGAAGTTAGTAAAACCGAACGAATTAGCGTCACATAGCAATCAAGAATCTCAGCGAATAGGCTAAGTAAGGAAGGAATTAAACATGCCGTACGTGGTGACCGAGGCTTGCATCAGATGCAAGTACACCGACTGCGTGGAAGTCTGCCCGGTGGATTGTTTCTACGAAGGCGAAAACATGCTGGTGATACATCCCGATGAATGTATCGACTGCGGCGTATGCGAGCCCGAGTGCCCGGCGGAAGCGATCATCCCCGATGTCGAGCCGGAAGCCGAGAAATGGCTTGAGATGAACCGGGAATACTCGGAAAAGTGGCCGAATGTCACTGCCAAATCGGATCCATTGCCCGATGCCGACGAGTATAAATCCGAGGAAGGCAAATTCGAAAAATACTTTAGCGCCAACCCCGGTCAAGGCGACTGAATTTCCAATAAAATCACGAAAATCTCGTAATAGTTGCGCAAAATAGCGGCCGGCCGTACCGCCGGCTGTCAATTGCCGAATTTTTGTGGTATATAACATTTTAATTAAAGGGGACGGCCATTCGCTTCGCAGGGAACGGCTGTCCCTTACTTTGTGTCTGATACCGCGAGCCAGACGCGCGTAATTCGCAAGATGTAAGGATGGCCAGCCGACGCCGAGATCGGCCCTGGCGGTAAAGCGACGCATGGTCATAAAGTAAACAAGTGGGCGAAATATGGCGACGAGTACGACCAAGAAAGCGATCAAGGACCTGGAATTTGGCAAGGGGGATTTTGTTGTTTATCCGACCCATGGCGTCGGCAAAGTAACCGGTATCGAAGAACGCGAGATCGCCGGTCAAAAGCTGCAATTGTTTGTAGTCAGCTTCGAAAAAGAGCGGATGATTTTGCGCGTACCCATCGAAAAGGTTAAGGACTCGGGCCTGCGCAAGCTATCCAACCGCAAAATCATCGATACCGCGCTGAAGACCCTGAAAGGCAAGGTGCGCGTGAAGCGGACGATGTGGAGCCGGCGGGCCCAGGAATACGAAGCCAAGATCAATTCGGGCGATCCGGTGGCGATCGCCGAGGTGGTGCGCGACCTCCATCGCAACGCCGACCAACCGGACCAGTCTTATTCAGAACGCCAGATGTATCAGGCGGCGCTCGACCGGCTGGCGCGCGAACTGGCCGCCGTCGACCAGGTCGAGCATGAAGTCGCGGTGGATAAATTGGAGACGTTGCTGAGCGCGGCATAATCGCATCGCGTTCTATTTGGTATAAAACCGGAAGACCGGGCGCGAAGATCGTGCCCGGTTTTTTTATGTCCAAGTAGAGCGCTTCCGACGAATCGGACTTGCAGCGACGCGGAGCCGTGATTCATGTATTGACGCTGAGACCGGCCACATAATCCGTCCGCGCAATGTCAGCTCCGATCGTCGATACCGATAAGATTGCCGTCTTGCACCACCCGCAGCGGGTTTGGGCGGTCGCGTCGGTGCACGGCGAGGCGGTCAAACTGGCCCGTTTGCACCGCGAGATCGCGCAACGCTATTTGCCCGGCGACCGTCTTATTTATTTGGGCAATATGATGGGGCGCGGCGGCGACCCTGCTGGCACCGTCGATGAAGTTCTGGCCTTCCGGCGCGCCGTCATCGGCACGCAAGGCATGTTCGCCGGCGATGTCGCCATACTGCGCGGCGCGCAAGAAGAGATGTGGCAGAAGCTGCTGCAATTGCAGCTGGCGCTCAATCCCGCCGAAGTCTTGACCTGGATGCTCGATCAGGGCGTCGCTGCGACCCTCACGGCCTACGGCGGCAACGCCGCGGACGGGCTCGCCGCCGCGCGCTCGGGGGCGCCGGCCTGTGCGCGGTGGACGGCGACATTGCGCGATGCCGTGCACGCCCGCGCCGGCCACACGCATTTCCTGTCGGCGCTGCGCCGGGCGGCGGTGACCGAGCCGTGCGATAATGACGGCGCCGCCCTGTTATTCGTCAACGCCGGCCTCGACGTCAGCCGGCCGCTGGCGACGCAGAAGGACAGTTACTGGTGGCCGTCGGCCGGCTTCGATCGGATCAGCGAACCCTATGGCGATTTCGCCCGCATCGTCCGCGGCTTCGACAAACAGGCGGCCGGCCTTATCGAAGGCCTCTATACCGTCAGCCTCGATGGCGGTGCCGGCCGGGGTGGTCCCTTGTTAGCGGTCTGCCTCAATGCCGCCGGCGCGGTTGTCGATGTACTGGAAGCTTAGGCGGATTCGCGCAAACGGCGCTATTCCACCACGATCTTGACCCGCTGACCGACGAAGGGCTCGGAACTCGGTGCGAGGCCGTTCAGCACCCGGAACCATTCCTCTTTCGGCCCTGGCAGGGGTAGATCGCGCGATAGCTGGCTCACGCTGCGCCCGGCCGTGACCTCCGGTGTCGCCACCCGCCATGGCTGGAGGTCGGCTTTTTCGCGCTCCGACAGCCGGCGGAAGCTGAAGGTCGTGCGCCGCAGCGGTATGCTGAGCTGTTCGGTGATCGCTGGCGGGGTGGCGAACATGAACCGATAGATTCGGTTGGGCTCAAAGCGAATGGCGACAAGGCGAAGGTCGACCGTGTTGCCGCGCTGAGACAGCCGCGTGGTTGCGGTTGCCGCTTCCATGCCGTTCACGTTGATCGCTTCGAGATTGGTCAACTTGGTCGATGGCGCCCACACCGACCCAAGATAGTCCGTCATGCGGCCGGTGTAGGGTCGGGTATCGGCGTTGAATAGAATCAGCGCCTTGTTCGGTCCGCGCGCGATCACCTGCCGGGTGCCGTTAGAGATATGAAATCCGTCCGGCACCTCGAACCGGAAGCCGAGGACTTTGTGCGCGAATACCGGACCGCGGACGAAGCCCTGGCCTTCGGAATCGCCGAATACGATCCCCTCGATCGCATCCAAGTGGGCGAAGTTGCCAACCCGCGGGTTGGCGACCGGTGCGGTTTGCGCTGCCTTGGTCGCAGCGACAACGCGGTCGCCGGTGCGCGGATGGGTCGACATGATGTTGTAGCGTGTTGCCGGGTCGGGCAGGCCGCTGGCCTTGGCTTCCAACTCGCTGTAGGCATTCAGCGATGCCAGGAACGACGCCATCGATCCTGTCTCGTAGCCGGCCCGCGCTAAGTAACGCACGCCGAGAATGTCCGCTTCGAACTCCTGGTCGCGCGAATAGCTTTGCAAATATACTGCGGCGCCCTGCTCGCCCAGTTGCGCGACCGCGCCGCCGGCGACGACGCCGAGCAGCGCTGTGCCCAGGCCGGCGACGACCGCCGAGCTATAGCGCTGCGCACTATGGCGGGCGGTGACATGACCGATTTCGTGCGCCAACACGCCGGCCAGTTCAGCCTCCGTATTGGCCAGCGCCAGCAGACCGCGGCTGATGTAGATATAGCCGCCGGGCAGCGCAAACGCGTTGACCACGTCGCTATCGAGTACCGTGAAGGTGAATCTCAGGTTCGGCAGGTCGGATACCCGGGCGAGCTTTTGGCCCACCGTGTCGACATAGGCGTTCGCCCGCGCGTGATCGTAGGAGCCGCCGAATTCTCGCAATATCTTGGGATGTTGTTCTCGGCCGACCCGCAGCTCGTCTTCGGGCGACATAAATGCGGTAAAACTGCTCTCGCCGGTCGCCGGATTAACCGTACAACCCGCTAGCAGCAGCATCAGCGCCATCTGTAATGGCTGGACGGCGCGGACGCGCCGACGCAAAGAAATCAGGTCAAACTTCATGGCTTCAGGACTTCGATTTGCTCCGGGTGAGTGACGTCGATCATCGGGCCGTTGCTCCATCTTAGCCAGCCGCGCACCCGTACGCGACGGCCGGCGTAGTCTTGCGGAACAATTCCGCTGTCGGTGAATTTTTTCAAGCTTTGGCTCGAAATAGAGATGGTGAAGTCGGTGCGATAATCCTCATCGAAATTCAGATAGGCGCGGCCGCGAACCACCGCCGTCTCGTGCACGCGGCCTTCGACCAGCGCGAACCGGCCGGTATGGTCTGGCGCGGCCTCGGTATCGAGGATCGCGTAATAGGGGTGCTGCCAGATGCCTTGGGCGGACATGCGCGCCACGCGTTCCGCCTCGAGCATGCGCGGGACCAGGCTGCGGTTATCGGCGAAGCTGTAGACCCGGGCGAAGCCCAGCTCGAGCAGGCTGCCTTGCACCCACAAGCCGTCGTCGGTGAACATGTGGGCCAATTCGCGGCCGTAGCGGTCTTGCCGCTGCCCGCCATAGCCCAGCGCGACACGCCGGCCCAGCACCAGCTGGGCGAGCGCCGCCTTGGCTTCGTCGGCGAGCGGCCATTTTTCGAAATTTGCCCGGCCCAGGGGCAGTTTCGGCGCCTGGATGCCGACCAGCCGGACCTGCCGGCCGTCGTCCAAAATGACCGTGTCGCCGTCGACCACCTCGCGCACCACCGCGGTATCGCCGGCGGCGAGGCCGGCGAAACCGCGCGGCAGGTCATTCGCCGCATTAGCGCCAGCCGGGGCGGCGACAGCGAGCGCCAGCAGCACGATCAGGTGTCGGGGCAAGTATCGTGGGCGCAGCGGTTTCATACGGGCATTATATCGCTTAAAACGCCATATTCTGGGCGTCGAATGTGGCAGCAGGTTGACATCGTGGCTGGCCGCGGCACTCTGGCGCGCCGAATGGGAGGACGTATTGTTGCGCAGGGAATTATTTCCGGAAATTACCCCTTACGAGACGGGTGTTTTACCGCTCGACGGCGAGCACGTGATGTACTGGGAGCAATCGGGCAACGCCCACGGCGCGCCGGTGTTGTTCCTGCATGGCGGGCCGGGCGCCGGCACGACGCCGACCCACCGCCGCTTTTTCGACCCCGCCCATTACCGCATCGTCCTGTTCGACCAGCGCGGTGCCGGTAAGTCGACCCCGCACGCCTCGATCGACAACAATACCACCCAGCATCTGATCGCCGACATCGAACGCTTGCGCGAAAGCCTCGATATCGAACAATGGCTGGTATTCGGCGGGTCGTGGGGCAGCACGCTGGCGCTGGCGTATGCACAAACTCATCCCGACCGGTGCCGCGGGCTGATCCTGCGCGGCATATTTCTGTGCGGGCCCGCCGAGGTCGATTGGTTCCTGCACGGCATGGGCCGGTTTTTTCCCGAGGCGTGGCGCGAGTTCGCCGCCGCCGTGCCGGAAGCCGAACGCGGCGATCTGCTGACCTCCTACCGGCGGCGGCTGGAAAGCGCCGACACCGAGATCAACGTTCAGGCGGCGCGGGCGTGGGCAGCCTACGAGGCCACCTGCTCGACGCTGCGGCCCAACGGCGACGCCGTCGCGGCGATGAGCGATCCCGCCGGCGCGCTGGCGCTGGCGCGGCTGGAGGCCCACTATCTGGCGCACAATGCGTTCCTCAACGACCAGGACTTGCTCGCCGGTATCGATGCGATTCGCCACTTGCCGGGCGTCATCGTGCAGGGCCGCTACGATATGGTGTGTCCGCCAACCACCGCCGATCGCCTGGCCGCGGCGTGGCCCGAGGCGCGCTATGAGATCATCGCCGATGCCGGTCATTCGGCGCTCGAGCCGGGCATCCGCGCGGCGTTGTTGCAGGCGACCGAAACGATGAAGCAAGCACTATGACGGCGCCGACCTCGGCCCGCGGCGCCCTGGTGACCGGTGCGGCGCAGCGCATCGGTCGGGCGATTGCGCTGGGTCTGGCCAACGACGGTTGGCATCCGGTTGTGCACTATCACCGCTCGGCCGACGCCGCGGCGGAGACCGTCGCCGCCATCGAGGGGCGCGGCGGCACGGCGACGGCGATCGCCGCCGACCTTGCGGACCCGAACGCGGCGTTCGCGCTGATGACGGCGGCGGCGGATGCTACCGGCGGCCTGGGCTGCCTGGTCAACAACGCCTCGCGGTTCGCCGCCGACGATATCGCCACCGTCAGCGCGGCCGATTTCGACGCCATCATGGCGGTCAACCTGCGCGCACCGGTGCTGCTGTCGCGCGCCTTTGCCGAACACCTGCCCGATGGCGCCGAGGGGGTGATCGTCAACCTGCTCGACCAGAAGCTGGTCAACCCGAACCCGGATTTTCTGTCCTACACCCTGTCGAAATACGGCCTGTCGGGCCTCACCACCACGCTGGCGATGGCGCTCGGCCCGCGCATCCGCGTGTGCGGCGTCGCCCCGGGCCTGACCCTGCCGAGCGCCGATCAGCGGCCCGAGCAGTTCGCCGCCGTGCATGGCATGACGCCGCTGGGCCGCGGCGCCACGGTCGACGACATCGTCGGTGCGGTGCGCTATCTGGTTGCGGCCGACGCGGTCACCGGCGAGGTGATCCTGGTCGACGGCGGCCAGCATCTTGTCGGTAGCGCCCGCGACGTTATGTTCCTGGACCCCGGCGACGACAAATCCAGGTAAGGGGCAACGGAGAGCAACGATGACGACAACGCCTGTCCCCGCGATCGACCGGGTCGAGCACGTGTTGCTCGAACGCTGGCCGGCGATCCGCAAGATTTTCTTCCGCGACCTCGAGATCCACGCCCATATCGGCATCCACGATAATGAGCAGGGCCGGTCGCAGCCGGTGCTGGTCAACATCACCCTCTACCTGGCGCCGAGCGCACGGCCCCAGCGCGATGCCATCACCGAAGTGTTCAACTACGACCAGGTGCGCGACGCCGTGCACCGGCTGATCGACGGCCGCCACATCAATCTGCAGGAGACCCTGGTCGAGGAAATCGCCGATTTGTGCTTCGGCTTCGACGACGTCGCCGCGGTGCGCGTGTCGACCGAGAAGACCGACATCTACCCCGATTGCGCCGGCGTCGGCTGTGAGGCGGTGCGCCTGCGCGGGGAGTGAGGGCTGCGCGGACACCGGCCTCATACTTCGAGATGGCGCTGGCGCGCCTCCTCAGCATGAGGCCTTTGGCTTGGCGTCGCCGCCGCCCCCGCGAGCCCTCACCCTGAGGAGCCCGCCGCAGGCGGGCGTCTCGCAGGGCGAGGGCGAACCGTCGCGCCCGTGGCGCGGGTACGTCCACCGAAGCCTACCGAATCACTTGCCACTGTCGCTGTGCTATAAATCCAAGCTGGCAAGCGCCCGTAGCTCAGTCG
>JBFKGW010000034.1:0-11026 GCA_041633145.1 Alphaproteobacteria bacterium | reverse complement strand
CGGGCTCAGGCTGCGATGGGGATACAGAACCGCGTCGAACAGCGGCGCTGCGGTTTCGCTGGCGTTGTCTGACATGGCCGGAATCATAATCATGAGCGCCGGCGCGGCAAAGCGGCGGTTGGCCGCACGGCCCAGGCGGTTCCAAGTTGGCGCGATTGGTTTTAGGTTCAACGCGTTATGGCGCAGATGACCAAAGCCAAGATCGAGGCGTTCTTCGCGCGGTTGTCGGCGGCCGACCCGTCGCCGACGACCGAGCTTAGCTATGCCAATAACTTTACCTTGCTGGTCGCCGTTGTGCTGTCGGCGCAGGCGACCGATGTCGGCGTCAACAAGGCGACCGAAACGCTGTTCAAGATCGCGGATACGCCGCAAAAGATGCTCGCCCTGGGCGAGGCGGGATTGATCGAGCACATTCGCACCATCGGTCTCTACCGCAACAAGGCCAAAAACGTGATCGCGTTGAGCCGCCAGCTCATCGAGCAGCACGGCGGCGCGGTGCCGTGCGAGCGAGCGGCGCTCGAAGGGTTGCCCGGCGTCGGCCGCAAAACCGCCAACGTGGTGCTCAACACGGCATTCGGCGAGCCCACCATCGCGGTCGACACCCACATTTTTCGGCTCTCCAACCGAACCGGTCTGGCGCCCGGCAAGAATGTCGTCGAAGTCGAGAAAAAACTGCTCAAGCGGGTGCCGCCGCAATATCGCCAGCACGCTCATCACTGGCTGATCTTGCATGGCCGCTATGTGTGCAAGGCGCGCAAGCCCGATTGTCCGCGCTGCATCGTCGCCGAGCAATGCCAGTACAAGGCGAAAACGATTTCCTGACCGAGAAATTAAGCGAAATCGGGCTACGAAGTGGCCGCCGGTTTCACCATCGCGCGATAACAAGCTTGCGTGGCGGCACTCTCCAGTCGACCGTCCTCATTGCGGGCTTCGACATACTCGACCACGCTGGATCGGTCCGCGCGGCTTGACGCGTACAAAAATACATGAAGCGTACACTGGGGGTCGCGACTGCGATACAGCCGGATCTCCGCTGGCCCATCCTGGCGCACCAATTCTGCGCTTCCTAGCAGGTTATCAATTTCGACAGAGGTCATTCCGACCAGCGTTTCTGGGATCGGCGCGGGGGCCGGTGGCGCGCGTACAGGATCACGTACGGGTGGACGTACGGGCTCGGGGCGAGGCGCTGAAGCTTGCGGTGTCGGAGGCGGCACAGGCGCCGCTGCCGGCTCGGTCGGTGGCTGGGTTTTCTGGGTGCCGGCGCAGGCCGCCAACAAACAGGCGGCGCAGACGGCGATGAATTTTCCGGCACGCATGGGCGCTACTATGGCACCAATCGGGTTGTTCGGAAATTCAGACGATCAATAACAAGACCACCAAAGAGAAGGTGATCACACCGCCGGACATGATCGCTAGGCGGGAGGGGGTGGCGCTGTTCAAGTCTGTTGGCGACGGGCCAAAGCCGATCGTTTTAAGCAGAGACCGTAAGATCGCCATGAATCTCGCCGCCGTTCTCGATCTCAAGATGTCCGTATCGAATTGTGCCGGTCACCTTGCCCGTACTGGTGATGTGCAAACGGTTGGCGACCGTCAGGTCGCCGTCGAATTCACCGCTAATCTTCGCGTCGTTTAGGGTCGCCGAGCCTTTGAAACTGCCGGTTTGGGCGATTTCCATGGTTTTCGCGTTGGGAACGGTCGCTTCAAGGCGACCTTCGATGATCAGGAGCTCGCATTCGGTAATCTCACCGGACAGCTTGATGTCGCGGCCGATCGTCAGCGCGCGGCTGTCGACTGTGCGCGGCCTCTCGCCGATACCGCCGCGGCCCAACGCCAGGTTCGGGATCTCGGCAACGCGCGCAGGCCGGCTTTCCAAAAAACTCAGATCGGGCTCGCCGCGTTCGACCGTATCGTCGTCCGTCGCCGTCATATTTACGCCTCCCAGCGAATCTACCGGCGGCACCGCGCTATGAGCCGGTGGTGGCGGGTCGAAGGTCCAAATACCAACGGTGCGTTTACTATATATAACACTTCCCATCTTACTTTTGCAAATAAGTGGAAAGTATTGAAATATAGTTAAATTTTTAAACTGTACCCAAGGGACGAAGCCGTTCGTAGGTGTGCAGCATGAACGCGGTGCCAAACAATGGCAGGAGAAGATTTACAATAGGGATAGAGGCGACGACGGCAATAACGAGGCCGGCGAGCCAGGTGGCAAATCCGTGGCTGCGGCGCGTCGCGCGAATTTCAGCGTGATTTAGCCGCCGGCAGGCGACCAGTTCGAAATATTCGCGGCCCAGCAGGTAGCCGTTCAAAGCCCAGCTAACGACGAAATAAAGCGGCCCGAAAAAGACCAACGGCAGCACCAGAATATTCAGCAGCACCAAGATTATCGCGAACCGCACGCCAATAACGATGGCTTCGGACACCGATTGACTGCGCGGCCCCGGCAGCTGCGGGTAGTGGCGCGCCTCGACGGCCCGGCAGATCGACTCGAGCATCAAGCTGGCAATCAGGCCGATGAACGCTGGCAGTAACAAAATCAACAACACCACCGCGGCGACACCGCCGAGCAGATCGATTGTCCAGTCGAGCCAGGCAAAACCGACGAAGTCGGTATTGTTGAGAACGGTATTGATCACAAACCAGAGCACGATCGCGGTGAGCAGACTGCCGGCGATGCTCAACCACAACACGCGCTGGAACGGCGGCGTCGGCATTTGGGCCAGCGTTTTGAAAAATGCGTCGAACATGTTGGCGCAGTCTTAGCGGCCCGGCGCGACGTTACCAAGTGAATCTTCGGTGACGGTCCGCCGTTGCCCTTGCCCGCGTAACCGCGCCAGTTATACTCCGCAGCACCCAACTACAATTCCACTATCCCATTCACCCAAAGGATTTGCCCCATGAGCGCCCAACCCGCGTCCGCCGCCGATATTGACGTCGTGTGCGTCGGTAACGCCATCGTCGATGTGCTGTCCCAGACCGACGACGCGACGTTGGCCCGGCTGGGCATGATCAAGGGCTCGATGTCGTTGATCGATGCCGACGCGGCCGAGCAGTTGTACAAAGAGCTGGGTCCCGGCATCGAAACTTCGGGTGGATCGGCGGGCAATACGGCTGCTGGCCTGGCTTCGCTTGGCGCCAATTGCGCCTATATCGGTAAGGTGCGCGACGACCAACTGGGCGACATTTTCGCCCACGATATCCGCGCCATCGGTGCCGAATTCAGCACCGCGCCGGCGACCGACGGGCCGCCGACCGCGCGCTGCCTGATCCTGATTACGCCGGACGCGCAACGGACGATGAACACATTTCTCGGCGCCTGCGCCGAACTGGGGCCCGACGACATCGACGCCGAACTGATCGGCCGCGCCAAGGTGACTTATCTCGAAGGCTATCTTTGGGACCGCGACGAGGCCAAGCAGGCCTTTCTCAAGGCAGCCCGGCTGGCTCATGCCGCCGACCGCAAGACCGCGCTGACACTATCGGATTCGTTTTGCGTCGATCGCCACCGCTCATCTTTCCGTCAGCTGATCAGCAGCCACATCGATATTCTGTTCGCCAACGAGGCGGAGATTTTATCGCTCTACGAAGTCGATGTGTTTGACGACGCGCTGCAGCATGCGCGCGACGACTGCGCGGTTGCCGCACTGACCCGGTCGGAGAAGGGATCAGTGGTAATCTCCGGCAAAGAAGTTCATGTGGTCGACGCCGAACCGGTCGCCCGCGTGGTCGATACGACGGGCGCCGGCGACCAGTACGCCGCCGGATTTCTATACGGCTATACGCGCGGCGAGGATTTGGCTTCGTGCGCGCGCATCGGCGGTATCGCCGCGTCCGAGGTGATCTCCCATGTCGGCCCGCGGCCGCAGGTGAAGCTGTCCGATCTGGTGGCGGCGCAGTTGACCGCTTAGTCGGGCGCGCTCGCCCAGAAGGTCTCCAGGCGCACGCCATAGACCGGCACGGTCTCGGGCCGCGATAATTTGCGCCAATAGGCGATCCGTTGGCCGGCGTCGTGGTAGAGCGGCAGCACGTAGTAATTCCACATCAAGATCCGGTCGAGCGCCCGTGCCGCGGTGGTCAATTCCTCGCGTGTGCGCGCTGCGGCGAGTGCAGCGATCATGGCATCGACCGCCGGATCGGCTACCCCGGTCCAGTTGCGGCCGCCCGGTTGGTCGGCAGTGAGCGAACTCCAATAGTTCTGTTGTTCGTTGCCGGGCGACAGGGTCACGCCCCAAAAGCCG
Organism: Alphaproteobacteria bacterium; assembly: GCA_041633145.1. Lineage (GTDB taxonomy): Bacteria > Pseudomonadota > Alphaproteobacteria > UBA6615 > UBA6615 > JBFKGW01. Next base: position 6,785 of record JBFKGW010000034.1, on the reverse strand, counting down.
AACACCATATCGAAGTCGTAATTGTCGATCAGTCCCTGGAATTGCGCCGACTCGACGAGGCGAACCCGGGCTTCGATGCCGAGCCGTTTCAGATTGCGCGCATATGCCAGGGCGATGCGTTCGTTGGACGGCAGGCGCAGCGTAATCTCGAACCGCACCGGCTTGCCTTCTGATGTTTGCAATACGCCCTCGCGCACCGCAAACCCGGCCTCCTTGAGCAGTTTGGCGGCGCGGCGCAGATTGGTGCGGTCGCGCCCCGAACCGTCGGTCGCCGGCGCCTGGAACGGCGGGCCGAACACCTGTGCCGGCACCTGGTCGCGCCATGGCTCCAGCAGCTTCAACTCGGCGGGCGACGGCGGGCCGGTTGGCGCCAGCGCCGATTTGGAGAACATGCCGGTAGTCCGGGCGTAGCCTTGGTGCAGCAAGGTCCGATTGAGCCACTCGAAATCGAAGGCCAGTGTCAGCGCCTCACGCACCCGGCGGTCGGCGAACAGCGGCCGCCTGAGATTGAAGGCCAGCGCGCGCAACCCCGACGGCGTGCCGTTCTCGATCGTCTCGCGCACCGCGCGATTTTGGGTGAGCGCCGGAAAGTCGTATTGGGTCGCCCAGCGCGCCGCATTGCCTTCGCCACGAAAATCATAGTCGCCCGCTTTGAACGCTTCGAGCGCGACTGAATCGTCGCGAAAGTAGTCATAGCGGATGGTGTCGAAATTGAACTGGCCGCGATTGACCGGCAGATCGCGTCCCCAATAGTCCGGGTTGCGCCGGTAGACGATCGCCCGGCCCGGTTCGACCCTCTCGATCACATAAGGCCCGCTAGCGGCCGGCGGTTCCAGGGTGGTGTCGGCGAAATCGCGTCCCTGCCACCAGCGCTGCGACAGGATCGGCAGGAAACCGGCTACCAGCAACGGCAACTCCCGGTCTTTATTGTTGATAAAAGTAAAGCGCACGCTGCGCTGTCCCGATTGCGCGACGTCGGCGACGCGCGCCCAGGTGGCGCGCGCGTTGGGGCTGCCCATTTCCTTCAAGGTGCGCCAGCTGAAGATGACATCGTCGACGGTGACCGGCGTGCCGTCGGAAAACCGGGCCTCGGCCCGCAGGGTAAACTCGATCCAACCGCGGTCGTCGGCCATCTCCATGCTCTCGGCGAGCAGGCCATAAAGCGAAAACGGTTCGTCGCGGCTGCGCCGGGTCAGCGTCTCGAAGTAATAGCCGAAGCCGTGGTGCAGTCCCGCCGCCGGCTTGCCCTTGATGACGTAGGGGTTGAGGGTGTCGAAGGTGCCGATCGCGTGCAGCCGGAAATTGCCGCCCTTCGGCGCGTTGGGGTTCACATAGTCAAAATGGGCGAAATCGGCTGGATACTTCGGCGTGCCGTGCATGGCGATGGCATGGGAAGGGGCGGCCATCGCGCTGCCGCTCGCTTGTAAAAAAACCGCGAGCAAGGGAACCGCCAGCGCTGCCGAATTCACTGCAGCGAAAATCCTTGCCAATACGTGTCCCTCGCGATTCATTCCGAATAGGTTTCGTGATAACGAATGGGCGACAACCCCCATATAGGTCGTGCCCGAATGATTCGATACCGTGCGTCGAAATCGCGGCCTTAGTATGGCGGCAGTCCAACTCTAGACGAGGTGACCATGCATATCGGCGTTCCCCGCGAGATCAAGACCCAGGAATACCGCGTTGGCTTGATCCCATCATCGGTGCGAGAGCTAACTCATCATGGCCACACGGTAACGGCGGAAACCGGCGCTGGTGCGGGCACCAATTTCACCGACGAGGATTACCGCGCCGCCGGCGCCGACATCGCACCCGATGCCGCCGCCGTGTATGCCGCCGCCGAGATGATCGTCAAGGTTAAGGAGCCGCAGGCCTCTGAATTCCCGCTACTGCGCGAAGGTCAGGTTCTGTTCACTTACCTGCATCTGGCCGCCGAACCGGCGGTAACCGACGCGCTGATTGCGTCGAATTGCATCGCCATCGCCTACGAAACGGTGACCGACAATCATGGCGGTTTGCCGCTGCTGTCGCCGATGAGCGAGGTTGCCGGGCGTATGTCGATCCAGGTCGGCGCGCATTGTCTGGAAAAGGAAAGTGGTGGGCGCGGGGTGCTGCTTGGCGGCGTCCCCGGTGTCGAAGTGGCTGACGTCTTGGTAATCGGCGGCGGTGTGGCCGGCACCAATGCGGCGCGCATGGCGATGGGGATGGAGGCGCGGGTGACCGTGCTTGATCGCTCGCTCGACCGGCTCAAGGAACTCGATATGCAGTTCGGCGCGACGTTGAACACGATCTATTCGACGGTCGACGCCGTCGAGCGTTACGTGCTCAACGCCGATTTGGTGATCGGCGCGGTGCTGGTGCCCGGCGCGACAACGCCCAAGCTGGTGACCGCCGAGATGGTCAAGAAGATGAAACCGGGCGCAGCGATGGTCGATATCTCGATCGATCAGGGCGGCTGTTTCGAGACCTCGCGCCCGACCACCCACGACAATCCCACCTTCATCGTCGACGACGTGGTGCACTATTGCGTGACCAACATGCCGGGGGCGGTATCGCGCTCGTCGTCGGTGGCGTTGAATAACGCAACGCTGCCTTTTGTCATGGAACTGGCCGACAAGGGCTATCGCCGGGCCTTGCACGAGAACGCCCACTTCCGTGCCGGTCTGAATGTCCACCATGGCGATGTTACCTACGCCGCGGTGGCAAGGGCGTTGGGCAAGCCGTACCGCCACCCGGAAGACGCGATCCTGCCGTAGAAAGTTGGCAGACCTCATGCTTCGACAGGCTCAGCATGAGGTTGTTTTCGGCGGAATTAGGTAAAACTCTCATCCTGAGCTTGTCGAGGGATGAGAGCAGAGGACTGCCATGACCGACGCCAAATTGGAAGTTTTCCCCGGTGACATCACGACCTTGGAGGTCGATGCCATCGTCAACGCGGCGAACGAGGCGCTGGCGCCCGGCGGCGGCGTGTGCGGCGCCATCCACCGCGCCGCTGGGCCGCAGCTGGCGACCGCCTGTGCCAAGATTGGCCATTGTCCGACCGGCGATGCTCAGCTGACCGAGGGCTACGATCTTCCGGCGCGTTACGTCATCCATGCGGTCGGCCCGGTTTGGCACGGCGGCGACCGGGGCGAGCCGGAACAACTGGCTGGCTGCTACCGCAATGCCATTCAGCTGGCGGCAGAGCAGGGTTTGGAATCGATCGCCTTTCCGGCAATCTCGACCGGTATCTTCGGCTATCCGCTGGCCGACGCAACGGCGGTTGCGGTGGCCACGGTCAAGCAAGCGCTGGCCGACGCGCCAACGCTGCGGCGGGTAATTTTTTGCACCTTCGGCGATGACGTAACCGCCGCCTACAAGCAGGCCTTGGCGGATTAACGCGTGCCGCCTACGCCGCGAGTTTATCCGGCCGGATCGAGCTCCAGCGCATAGCCCGCCGAGCGCACCGTGCGGATGAGATCGGCCGTGCCGGGCAGGTTCATCGCCTTGCGTAAACGGCGAATGTGAACGTCGACTGTGCGCGGCTCGATGTAGGCGTCCTGGTCCCACACGCGGTCGAGTAGTTGTTCGCGGTTGAACACCCGGCCGGGGTGCTCGAGCAGGAACCGCAGCAAGCGAAATTCGGTTGGCCCCAGATCAATCGTCTTGTCGCCGCGGCTGACCCGGTGGCTGCCGAGATCCATGACGATATCGGCATAGGTCAGCATCTCCTTGTCGAATGCCGGGCGGGTGCGCCGCATCACCGCGCGCGCCGCCGCGCTGGCGTAGACCAGGCGCGATTGCCGGTCGAGCCACAGCCGCTCCATGCGTTGAAACGCCAAGGCCAGATCGCCGATCGCGCCGCCACCTGGGTCGGTAAGAACATCGACGGCGTTTGCCGACTCGGGGATGATATCTCCGGTGTTGATTTTCTCGATACGATTCTGCAGCCGGCGCAGGCGCCCGAGCGGCCGAGCTAACAAGATCGCGATTAGGCTGAACAGCGCCAATCCTGCGAGGATGGCGGGCCCGGTCGCCAGTTCGCCGAGGCCGACCAATATGGCGAGCACGATCGCCACCGGCGCTAAGAACACGACTGCGTTTTTCAATAGGCTCTTGGTTGGGAGCGTCGCCATAGGTGTTTCGGTGTCGGCTCGCCAGGCAAATTGCCGCCGGCTGCGATGGATTTACAGTCTAGCATATTTGGCGCGCCGACGGGCAGTAGGCGCCGACGCTAACCGCGCCAAATACCGAAACCGCCGGCGACTGTTACTGCGCTGCGGTGGCCTTGCCGGTGCGCCGGCCTCGTGCCTCTTGATCGGCTTGCAGGCGAATCGACTCGTGTGCGGCCAGGGCGGCGGCACTAACCAGTTCGTTCACCGTCGAACGCATCTGGGCGATCTCGACCGGTTTCTCCAACCCCATCAGCAGCGGGCCGACCACGGTGCCGATCTCGAGCGACTGCAACAGCCGCGAGACGATGTGGGCCGAATGGAGGCCCGGCATGATCAGCACATTGGCCGAGTCGGTCAGCCGGGTGAAGGGGTAGAAGCGCTCGCGCACCACCGGGTCGAGGGCGGTGTCAGCAGTCATCTCGCCGTCATACTCGAAATCGGCGCTGTCCTCGAGATCGAGCAGCCGCACCGCCTCGCGCGAACGCTCGGTGTAGTCGACCGGCGGATTGCCGAAGTTGGAGTAACTGAGGAAAGCCACCCGCGGCTCGTGGCCCATCTGCCGTGCCTTGGCGGCGCACTGCTTGGCGATTTGCACCATCACTTCCGGCGTCGGGCGCTCGTGAACGCTGGTGTCGGCGACAAACAGCGTGTGGTTCGACGTGGTGTGGATGGTCAGGCCGAAGACTTCTTGCCCCGGCAGCGGATCGAACACCCGGCTGACGTCGCGGAAGCAGGTTGGAAATTGCCGCGTCAGACCGGTCACCATGGCGTCGGCGGCGCCGTGGGCGATCATGCACGAGGCGAAGACGTTGCGGTTTTGATTGACCCAGCGTTGGCAATCGCGGAACAGCGAGCCTTGCCGCTGCAACCGCTGGTACAGAAATTCGATGTACTTTTCGCGATCTTTGGCCAAGGCTGCGTTGTGGATTTCCAAATCGTCAGCCTCGCGGATGCCTAACTCCTCGATGCGCCGTTGGACGACCGCTTCGCGGCCGATCAGGATGGGCGTGCCGAGCCCAGCGTTGCGGTAGGCGATGGCGGCGCGGATCGCCCGTTCCGATTCGCCCTCGGCAAACACGACCCGGCGGGGATTGCTTCGCACGGCCTGGAAAATCGCTTGGATCGACGCCGCCGTCGGGTCGAGTCGCTGCGCCAGCTCGTTCTGGTAGGCCTCCATGATCGCGATCGGCCTGCGCGCAACCCCGCTGTCCATCGCCGCCTGGGCGACGCGTGGCGGCACGAATTCGATCAGCCGCGGGTCGAACGGTACCGGAATGATGTAGTCGGGCCCGTATATGAGCTGGGTGTCGGCATAGACCGCGATGACTTCGTCGGGCACGTCGAGGCGCGCCAGCTCGGCCAGCGCTTGCGCGCCGGCGATCTTCATTTCTTCGTTCACCGTGCGCGCGCGCACGTCCAGCGCCCCGCGGAATATGTACGGAAAGCCCAATACGTTATTGACCTGGTTGGGATAATCCGAGCGGCCGGTGGCGACGATGGCGTCGCTGCGCGCGGCCTTGGCGTCTTCCGGGGTAATTTCCGGGTCGGGGTTGGCCATGGCGAAGATGATCGGCTTGTCGGCCATTGATTTGACCATCTTCTTCGAGACCGCATCGGCGACCGACAGCCCGAAAAAGACGTCAGCGCCTTCCATCGCTTCTTCGAGCGTGCGCGCCTTGGTGTCGGCGGCGTGCGCCGACTTCCACTGGTTCATGCCCTCTTCGCGGCCCTGGTAGACGACTCCGCGGCTGTCGCACAGGATCGCGTTGTTGTGCGGCAGGCCCATCGCCTTGATCAATTCGACGCAGGCGATCGAGGCCGAGCCGGCGCCGTTGATCACCAGCTTGATGTCGGCGAGCTCGCGGCCGGTCAGATCGAGCGAGTTGATCAACCCGGCGAGCGAGACGATCGCGGTGCCGTGCTGGTCGTCGTGGAAGACCGGGATATCCATCAACTCGCGCAGGCGCTGTTCGATGATGAAACATTCCGGCGCTTTGATGTCTTCCAGATTGATGCCGCCGAAGGTCGGCGTAAGAAAGCGCACGCAATTGACGAACTCGTCGACGTCTTCGGTCGCCACTTCCAGATCGATCGCGTCGATGTCGGCGAACTTCTTGAATAGAACCGACTTGCCTTCCATCACCGGCTTCGAGGCAAGAGCGCCGATATTGCCAAGGCCGAGCACGGCGGTGCCGTTGGAGATGACCGCGACAAAATTGCCGCGCGAGGTGTAGTCGAAGACGGTGTCGGAGTCGTCGTATATTTCCATGCACGGCGCGGCGACGCCGGGCGAGTAGGCGAGCGATAAATCGCGCTGCGTGGTCAGCGGCTTGGTCGTCGCAATCGCAATCTTGCCCGGCTTGCCGGACTTGTGCATCTGCAACGCGTCAATGTCGAGCTGGCTCAGTTCCCGTTTCTCGGCCATGAGGTAAGAGTGTCCTTTTCGCGCACGTGAACGGTCGAGTGTCAGCGTGACCGGGGCTGCGCGCGTCGTCAAGCGCCGCAACCTTCGCACCGCATCAGAATTTAGTGGGAGATTATTGGTAAGTCGGCGCTGCTTCTCTTTCGGCGCCGGCCCATCGGTCGTATATGATAGCGCCAATGTCTGAACCCGTCCCCGACACCGCGCCG
>JBFKGW010000033.1:0-11121 GCA_041633145.1 Alphaproteobacteria bacterium | reverse complement strand
AGGCTTGAATGTCGGGCAGCGGCTGATGGGGTAATCCGCGCATGTGGGTGCGCGTTGGCTCATGACAAACCACCAGAGCATCCGGCTGCGCGCCATGCACTAGGCCCAAGGTGACGCCGGCATAGGACGGATGAAACAACGATCCCTGGCCCTCGACCAGGTCCCAGTGATCGGGATCGTTGGCCGGCGTCAGCCACTCGGTCGCGCCGGAAATAAAATCGGAGACCACGGCATCGACCGACACGCCGTCGCCGGCGATCAAAATGCCGGTCTGGCCGGTGGCGCGAAAATCGGCCTTGCGATTTTGCGCTTTCAGCTCGGCCTCGATCGCAAGCGCGGTATACATTTTGCCGACCGAACAGTCGGTGCCGACGGTGAGCAAGCGCTTACCGGGGCGATCCTCGCCGGTGCCGACACTGAAGCTTCGCGTAGGATGGCGCACATCGAACAGTTGCTGCCCGTTGGCCGCGGCGGCGCTGGCGACGGCTTCGATATCGGCGACCCGCTGATGCAGGCCGGCAGCAATATCCATCCCGGCTTCCAAGGCGGCGACCATTGTCGGGATCCAGGTTTCGGGAATCACTCCGCCGCGGTTGGCGACGCCGATCACCATGGTGCGGCATCCCGCCGCCGCGGCACCGTCAATCGTCATCTCCGGCAGGCCAAGATCGGCGTTGCAGTCGGGCAGGCGCAACTGCCCAACGCACCAGTCGCGCCGCCAATGGACGATGCCGCTCGCCGTTTTCGCCGCCAATTGGTCCGGCGCATCGCCGAGAAACATCAGATAGGGATGTTCAATCTTCATCGGTGTCCTGCTCTCGCCGCACCTCCGGTTGCCGCGAACCCTGCGCGAGGGCTAAGGTCCCCTCGCACAGCCCGTGGAAAGGCAGTCTATGTTTACCACACGACCGGAAATTCGTGGCACTTTTGGGATGGTCGCGTCGACCCATTACCTGGCCACCATGGCGGGCTGGCGGATGCTCGAAATGGGCGGCAACGCCTTTGATGCCGCCGTCGCGACCGGTTTGGCGCTGCAGGTCGTCCACCCCTATCAGAACGGGCCCGGCGGCGACTTGCCAATCGTCCTGCACAACGCAGCGACCAACAAAACTCAAGTGATATGCGGCCAAGGGGTGTCGCCGCAGGCCGCGACGCTCGAGCGCTTTCGACAGATCGGTCTCGACCTGGTACCCGGCACGGGTCTGCTGGCGCCGTGCGTACCGGGCGCCTTCGGCGCCTGGATGGTGCTGCTACGCGACTATGGCTCGCTGTCCCTCGGCGATGTGATCCAGCCCGCCATCGACTATGCGCGCAACGGCTACGCCGTGGTGCCGATGATGCGCACGGTCATCGGCAATGTCGCCGAGCTGTTCCGGGACGCCTGGCCGACCTCGGCAGCGACCTACCTGGTCGACGGCGAGCCGCCGCAAGTGGGCTCGCTGCACCGCAACCCGGTGCTCGGCGACACCTATGCGCGGTTGCTGCGCGAAGCCGAAGCCCAGGGCGGTTCGCGCGAAGACGTGGTCGAAGCCGGGCGGCGGGTGTTCTACGAAGGCTTCATCGCCGAGGAGATCGACCGGTTCTGCCGCGAGACCGAATGGCTCGACAGTTCCGGCGAGGTCCATGGCGGTCTCTTGACCGGCGACGACATGGCGCGCTGGCAGCCCACCGTTGAAGCGCCGGCGACCTACGACTATCACGGCTACACCTTGTGCAAGCCCGGCCCGTGGAGCCAGGGGCCGGTGTTTCTGCAGCAATTGGCCCTGCTCAAAGGCTTCGATCTGGCGGCGATGGACCCGCTCGGCCCGGAGTTCATCCATACCCAGGTGGAATGCGCCAAGCTGGCCTTGGCCGACCGGGAAGCCTGGTACGGCGACCCCAATGTGCATGACGTTCCCCTGCAGACGTTGCTGTCGGACGCCTACAACGACGGCCGGCGCCAACTGGTCGAGACGCAGGCGTCGACCGAACTGCGCCCCGGCAGTCCCGACGGCCGCGCACCCCGGCTCGCCGATTTCGAGACACTGGAGCCCGATAGCGACGCGGCGCTACCCGCCGGCGCCGGCGAGCCCAACGCTCCGCAACGCAGCGAAGGCGCCGCCGCCAACCAGACGGCGGCAGACGGCGATACCGTGCATCTCGACGCCGCCGACCGGCACGGCAACATGGTGACCTGCATGCCGAGCGGCGGCTGGCTGCAATCCTCGCCGGTGATCCCGGCATTGGGTTTCTGTTTGGGCACCCGCGCGCAGATGTTTTGGCTGCAAGAGGGTTTTCCGACTACCCTGCAACCGGGGATCCGCCCGCGCACCACGCTCAGCCCGACCCTGGCGCTGCGCGACGGCGAGCCGGCGCTGGCGTTCGGCACACCCGGCGGCGATGCGCAAGACCAGTGGGGCTTGACGATGTTCCTGCGCCATATCCACCACGGCATGGATTTGCAGGCGGCGATCGATGCGCCCAATTTCCACACCGATCACCTGCCGTCGAGTTTTTACCCGCGCAGCTTCCAGCCCGCCGTGGTGAAGGCCGAGAGCCGGCTGCCGCCACAAACCGTCGATGCGTTGCGCGAGCGCGGCCACCGCATCGAGCTGGTCGACGACTGGGCGCTCGGCCGCTTGACCGCGGTCGGCCGCGAGCAAACCGACTCCGGCTGGCTGCTCAAGGGCGCCGCCCATCCGCGCTTCCAGGAAGCCTATGCGGTCGGCCGTTAGCGGCGCTACACCATGACTGCCACGGCGAACGGCGCCTTGCCGCTTTCGGACAGTTTGCGCAACGGTCCCTACCGGCGCATCTGGAACCTGTCGTGGCCGACCATTCTATCGAATCTGACGGTGCCGCTGCTTGGTGCGGTCGATACCGCGGTGATGGGCCACCTGCCGGATCCTGCCTACGTCGGCGCGGTCGCGGTCGGCGCAATGATTTTCAGCTTCGTCTACTGGGGCTTCGGGTTCCTGCGCATGGGCACCGTCGGCTTCGCCGCGCAAGCCAAGGGTAGCGGCGACACCGACGAAATTCGCGCGGTGATCGCCCGCGCCCTGCTGGTCGGACTGGGCCTCGCGCTGGTCATTTTGGCGCTGCAATTGCCCATCCGGCTGGGCGCTCTGGCGATCGTCGACGCCGCGCCGGACGTGGAGCGACTGGCCGGCGCCTATTTCGATGTGCGCGTTTGGGGCGCGCCGGCGACACTGGCCAATTACGGCGTGCTGGGCTGGCTGTTGGGCATGCAGTATGTGCGCACGGCGCTGATCGTCCAGGTCTTCATCAATGGCCTGAACGTGCTGCTCGATCTGTGGTTCGTGCTCGGTCTCGGCTGGGGCGTCGAGGGGGTCGCGCTGGCGACGGCGATCGCTCAATACGCCGGCGCGCTGTTGGGCTTGGTCTTGGTGATGCGCCATCTGGCGGCGATCGGCGGCCGTTGGCAGCGCGCGCGAATCCTCGAAGCCACCGCGCTGACCGAGACGTTTCGGGTGAACTTCGACATTTTTGTGCGCACGCTGGCGATGATTATTGCCTGGTCGTTACTCACTTGGACCGGCGCGCGGTTGGGCACGACGGTCCTGGCGGCGAACGCCATTCTGATGAATTTCCAATCGTTTCTCGCCCACGGCCTCGACGGCTTCGCCCATGCCACCTCGGCCCTGGTCGGCGAAGCGGTCGGCGCCCGCGACCGCCGCGCCTTGCGCCGCTGTGTCGTCGCCGCGACCGTGATGGCGGCGGTCGTGGCGGCCGGCTATACGCTGATCTATGCTGGTGCCGGTCCAGCGATCATCCGAATCTTTACCGACATCGCCGAGTTGCGCGCCTTTGCGTCGGAATTTCTGATTTGGATGGTGGTTTCGCCGCTGTTGTCGGTATGGGCCTATCAGCTCGACGGCATCTTCATCGGCGCAACGCGATCTGCCGATATGCGCAACGCCATGCTGATTTCGGTCGCGCTGTACATCGTGGCGATGGCGACGCTGCCCGGGCCGTTGGGCAATCACGGGCTGTGGCTGTCGGTGATGATTTTCATGGTCGTCCGCGCGCTAACCCTGGCGGCGCGCTACCGGAAAATCGAAGCGACGGTCGCCACCGACTCGGCCTGAGCGCGGCCACAATTAACGGAATATTGACGCAAACCGTTGAAATCATTGATTGACATGGGATTGACCGTTTAGCATGTTCTGGCGCTCTGTCGTGTCGGCGTGTCGGCGATTCGCGGGGAAGAGTGCGGACAAGGATCGTAAATGGGTCTAGAGAGCAAATTTTGTTGGCCGCTTAAACACCGTACCATCGCGATCGGCGCCATTTTGGCCGTAGCCATACCGGCCGCGGCCTTCGTCGGCGGAATCTACGTCGGACAAAATAATGCAGCGCCGCCAGGCGAAGCGGAAGCGCAACTCGATTGGTTCGCGCAAGTTCAATCGCTCGGCCGCTGGGAAGCCGAGATCGACCGGCAGCCGCCGGCCCCGATTACCCGCGTGGTCGCAGTCGAAAGCGGCGATAATCTGATGGGCGTCTTGCTGCGCGCCGGCGCTGAGCGCACCGTCGCACACGCGGCGATCCAGTCGCTCAATGGCAGCTACGATCCGCGGCGCGATCTGAATGTCGGCGATGAACTACAGATCACCTTCGGTCCCAGCGCCTCGAGCGCAGCCGACGACGACACCACAAGCTATATTCTCGCCCGACTGACGCTGCCGGTTTCCTATGACCGGCAGATCGATGTGAGTCGCGACGGCAATGGCGGCTTCATCGCCAACGAGATCGAGCGCCAATTGGAGCGCGAAGTCGTGCAAGCGTCGGGTAAGATCGACAGCAGCCTGTTCGTCGCCGCCACCGATGCCGGTCTGCCGCCGCGCGTGCTCGCCGAACTCATCCGCATCTACAGCTTCGACGTCGACTTTCAGCGCGACATCTGGCAGGGCGACCGCTTCGAATTGATGTACGAACGGTTTCGCGGCGAAAACGGCGACGTCGTCCACGAAGGCGATATCCACTACGCCAAGCTGACCCTGCGCAACACCGAGTTGCCGCTCTACCGTTACACGACGACAAAGGGCAATCTCGATTATTTCAATGCCAAGGGCCAGAGCGTTCGCAAAACCCTGATGCGCACGCCGATCGACGGGGCGCGGCTGTCGTCGCGCTTCGGCAAACGCCGGCATCCGATCCTCGGCTATACGCGCATGCACGCGGGCGTCGACTTCGCCGCACCGACGGGCACGCCGATTTACGCCGCCGGCAACGGGACCGTCGTTCAGGCGGGCCGCAACGGCGGCTACGGCAAATACATCCGCATCCGCCACAACGGCACCTTCCAGACCGCGTACGCCCATCTATCCCGCTATGCGCGGGGTATGCGCAAGGGCCGGCGGGTGAAACAAGGCCAAGTCATTGGCTACGTCGGATCGACCGGGCGGTCGACCGGACCCCACTTGCACTACGAAGTCCTGCGCAACGGCCGGCAGATTAATCCCCGTTCGGTACGTATTCCCAGCGGCGAGAAGCTTAAAGGCGCCGAGCTGGAGAAATTCGCTGCGGTGCGCGAGGCCCGCGATGCCGAATTCGCGCAGCTGCGCGAAGCGGCGACCCGTCTGGCCGAGAACCAGGCCGAGCAAAACTAGCCCCAGCCTGCCGCCAAACTAGCGCACCTGTCACCTCAGGGATTGATCTGGCTGTAGGTAACGCGGGCCAGCCCCAAAAGATCTTCGCGCCCCGCCCGGCCGATCAGCGCGTAGGCCAACGGCCCATCTTTCCAGTAGAACGCAGAAATCTCGTCCTCGGAGACGAAGCGAAACGCGGTCTGGTCGCCAGTCCGGTTACGCTCGACATACAGCGTAAGCCGGTCGCCGGCGTCGTTCTCGTACATGAACTGCGCTGCCGGCCCGCTTTCCGCGGGTAACATCCGCCCGCCGACCAGTTCGAAGCCGCGGGCTGACAAATCGGGGGCGCGCACCGGCGCGTCCAGCCGTTTCGACAGCCAGGCAACCAGATGCTTCTCTTCGTTTGCCGGGACCTCGACAGCATGGCGCACCTCTCTTTCGTAGGTGCGGTGAGCGATTACGGCGCCGTGCGTCAAGGCGAAATCAGTGTTACGTCCGACATCGGTATAATCGTTGGCGATCCAGCCGGCGCCGGCGCCGACGAGGAGTGCAACTACTGCGGCAATCTGCCAAATGCGCGCGCTCTCCTGTCGAACCCGGCTGAGACTGCGAAACCTGTCGCCCGCAGGGCGCGACAACAATGGTTCATAGGCGTCGTGTAAAGCTTGGTTTTGCGCCTGATAGTGGGCCACTGTCGCGGCTTCTTCCGGGTGCTCTTCGAGCCAATGTTCGATCTGCGCGCGCCGCGCGTCGTCGAGCTGCTTATCGACATAGGCCTGAAGTTCAGCGTCGTCTGGCTTTGGTCCAATATTACTCACGTTACGTTCCACTCACTTTGTTCGTCGCCTTCCTCCAACATCTTGCGCAATTTGCTGCGGGCGCGGGATAACCGCGACATAACCGTACCCACAGGAACGCCGGCGATCTGCGCCGCCTCCTCGTAGCTAAAGCCTTCCAAGCCAATCAGTAAGAGAACCTGTTTTTGCTCGTCGGGCAGGCGTTGCACCGACCGCGCGACTTCGCGCAAAGCCAGACCATCGCCCTGTTCAGGGGGAACCGAGATCCCTGGAAGATAATCCTGCAACTCAATCACATTCGGCCTCGCCGCCGCCTTCTGCACATCATTCACGTAGATGTTGTGCAAAATCGTAAATAACCACGCGCGCAAATTTCCCGGCTGCCGCCACAGGTGCCAACGAGACATGGCGCGCACTAGACATTCCTGAACTAGATCGTCGGAACGGTCCTCGTCATACCGCAGGAGAACCATCGCGTAGCGGCGAAGGCTGGGGATATGCGGCTCAACCAGGTCGAACTTGCGCGACAATCAATTTCCCCTTCCCCGGGCAGTATGGAGGGCGGCATCGAGTGGGGGGTCCGACGCCGCCCCGGTAGCACTAGGGCTGCGCCACCGTCCATACATTCTTGAACCTGTGACCCGTCGTGTCACCTGGTTTTTCGTCTTTCACCCAGCGATACAGCGGTAGCCCGCGATGGGCCCACTGCCGGCCGCCGTCATCGCGCACGACGACAGTGAAATCTTCGATCGACTTGGCGTCGGCGCCGGCCATCAACGGCGGCCAGTTTTCCGCGCATTTGCCGTTGCAATTCGACTTGCCGGCAGCGTCCTTGTCGAAATAGTAGAGCGTCATGCCTTTGGTGTCGGTCAGCACCGGACCCAGACTACTGTCGCCGGTTTTAACCATCTTCGGCATCTCGCCAGCGGTGGCTGTACCTGCCACCACCATCAAGAAAGTTAAAACAGCCGATAAACTTGCAAATTTAACTCGCATCTTGGTCTCCCGAACGCCGTCGCGCGCAGGCGATTGCGGCGTGGTGTATGGTTTTCGGCAAAACGAAGAGACGACGGGACGCAGTCCACCCACGAGGAGCGAAACTGTTGGTCCCGCCGGCCCACCGTTTGGTTCGCCTAGGCAATCCACTAACAGGAGGCGCGGGAATTTATTCCCCGAAAAACAAAACCGCCGCCGAAGGATTACCTCGGCGGCGGTAAAATATTGAAATATCAGTGAGTTACTCGGCAGCTTCGGCTTGAATTACCTCGCCGTTGATGACCAAGCCATCGGCGCCGGCACTCACATTTACCGTATCGCCGTCGTTGATGCGGCCTTCAAGCAATTGGCTCGCTAGCTGGTTCTGCAGGCTGCGCTGGATCACCCGCTTGAGCGGCCGCGCGCCGTAGACCGGGTCGTAACCGGCATTGGCGAGCCACTCGCGAGCTGCGTCGTCGAGCTCCAGCGTCACCTTGCGCTCGGCCAGCAAGCCGCGCAGCCGCGCCAGCTGGATATCGACGATACCGCCCATCTGGTCCCGGGTCAGGCGATGGAACAGCAGGATTTCATCCAATCGGTTGAGGAATTCGGGCCGGAACGCCCCGCGCACCACCGCCATCACCTGGTCGCGCACGGCGTCGCTGTCCTCGCCTTCCGGCTGGTTGGCCAGGAACTCGCTACCCAGGTTCGAGGTCATGATGATCATGGTGTTCTTGAAGTCGACCGTGCGGCCGTGACCATCGGTCAAGCGGCCATCGTCGAGCACCTGCAGCAGAACGTTGAAGGCGTCGGGATGGGCTTTTTCGATCTCGTCGAACAGCACAACCTGATAAGGCCGGCGGCGGACCGCCTCGGTGAGCGCACCGCCCTCCTCGTAGCCAACATAGCCCGGCGGCGCGCCGATCAGTCGGGCAACGGCGTGTTTTTCCATGTACTCCGACATGTCGATGCGGACCATCGCCTGCTCGTCGTCGAACAGAAATTCGGCGAGCGCCTTGGTCAGCTCGGTCTTGCCGACGCCGGTCGGACCGAGGAACAGGAACGAGCCGATCGGCCGGTTGGGGTCCTGCAGGCCGGCGCGCGCCCGGCGCACGGCGTTCGAGATCGCGACAATCGCCTCTTCCTGGCCGATCACCCGCGTGCCGAGCGCCTGCTCCATCTGGAGCAGCTTCTCGCGTTCGCCCTCGAGCATCTTGTCGACGGGAATGCCGGTCCAGCGCGAGACAATGGCGGCGATGTCGTTGTCCTTGACCTCCTCGTCGAGCATATGCTCAGCCGAAGTCGTTTCGGATTCACCGAGGCTGCGCTCGAGTTCTGGTATCACGCTATAGGCCAACTCACCGGCGCGCTCGAGTTGCCCCTCGCGTTGGGCGACTTCAAGCTCCTGGCGCGCCCGGTCCAGCTGTTCCTTGATCTTCTGCGAGCCGGCCAGCTTTTCGCGCTCGGCCTGCCAAATTGCGGTCAGATCGGCAGACTTGCCCTCGAGCTCGGCGAGTTCCTTCTCGAGTGTCTCCAGGCGTTCCTTTGAGGCCGCATCGGGTTCCTTTTTCAGCGCTTCGCGTTCGATCTTCATCTGAATTATGCGGCGGTCGAGCTCGTCGATTTCCTCAGGCTTGGAATCGACCTCCATGCGCAAACGCGAGGCCGCTTCGTCGACCAGGTCGATCGCCTTGTCGGGCAGAAAGCGGTCGGTGATGTAGCGGTTCGACATCGTCGCCGCAGCCACCAGTGCGCTGTCGGTGATGCGCACGCCGTGGTGCAGCTCGTATTTTTCCTTCAAGCCGCGCAGGATCGAGATGGTGTCCTCGACCGAAGGCTCCGATACGAACACCGGTTGGAAGCGGCGCGCCAGCGCAGCATCCTTTTCGACATGCTTGCGATATTCGTCGAGCGTGGTGGCGCCGACACAATGCAGCTCACCGCGCGCCAGCGCCGGCTTCAACATGTTCGAGGCATCCATTGCGCCTTCCGCCGCGCCGGCGCCGACGATGGTGTGCATCTCGTCGATGAACAGCACGACTTCGCCCGCGGCGGCGCCGATTTCCTGCAACACGGCCTTGAGGCGTTCCTCGAATTCACCGCGGAATTTGGCGCCGGCGATCAGTGCGCCCATGTCGAGCGACAGCAGGCGCTTGTTACGCAGGCTTTCCGGCACATCGCCATTGACGATGCGATGGGCGAGCCCCTCGATGATCGCGGTCTTGCCGACGCCCGGCTCGCCAATCAGCACCGGGTTGTTCTTGGTGCGCCGCGACAGCACTTGCACGGTGCGGCGGATCTCTTCGTCGCGGCCGATGACCGGGTCAAGTTTGCCTTCCCGCGCCGCCTCGGTCAGATCGAGGGTGTATTTTTTCAACGCCTCATAGGCGTTCTCGGCCGTCGGCGAGTCGGCCGTGCGGCCCTGACGAATCGCTTCGATCGCGGCGTTCAAATTTTGCGGGGTGAGTCCAGCGTCGGCGAGAATTTGGGCCACTGCGGTGCCGGCCGCCATCGCCAAGGCCAGCAGCATCCGTTCGACGGTGACATACTCGTCGCCGGCTTTTTTGGCGATTTCCTGCGCTGTCGTCAGTATTTTCGCCGCCTCAGACCCTAGATAAACGCCGCTGGCGCCTTGGCCTTCGACCTTCGGCAGCTTGTCGAGCGCCGCGTCGGTCGCGCGTTCCGCCGCCGCGGCATCGCCGCCGGCGTTGCGAATAAGGTTCGCACAAAGCCCTTCCTCGTCATCGAGCAGGACTTTCAGAAGATGTTCGCTGGTAAGTTGCTGGTGGGATCGCGCCTGGGCCAAATCGTGGGCCGCTTGGACAAAGCCTCGCGCGCGTTCGGTAAACGCTTCAAAGTTCATTCTGCCCCTCTTTCGTCTCCCTCATACGAGGCAAGACACTGTGGCAGACCCACGATGCGGCATCCGCCCAAAGGAAACCTTTAATTCGCCGGTTAACCAGCGGATTTGTCAGACATAGACAGCATCCGCAAACGCCCGGAAGCGGGTCAATCGGTGTCTCTAGATATGGTGTGGCTGTGCCGCAACACAAGCCGGGCAAGCGATATTTTGCCGACGCCAGCTTCGCTGAAAAACGCGATAATCAGCGATGTTAATCAATTGTCATTGAACCCGGCCGCTCAGACAGGGAACGGCGGGGCCGTCAGGCGCTAGCGGGCTCGGTATCCTCGCTGATCGGCTCTGAACCGTCTTCCGAGGCGGCCGCATCCGCGTCCTTATCAGAGCCGCTCTTTTCGTTCGCCGAGCCGTTCGACCGGCGGCTTCTGGTCCGGCGCGCCGGTTTGGCTTCGCCATCGCCGCTGCCGTTGGTCGCGTCCGGTGATGCCGGGTTCTGCGTTGCCGATTTCTCAGCGGCCGCGGCCTCGACCACAACCGCCGCGTCGCTATCCGACGACTCGCCGGGCGCAGGATTGGCGACGGCAACGGGTTCACCATTCTTGGCGCCGCCATCGGTGCGCTGCTGGGGCTCTTCTTGCGCATTACCGCTTCGATTGAGACCAGCGGCCTCCATAAGCCGATAATAATGCTCGGCGTGCTGATAAAAATTTTCCGCCGCGACCCGATCACCGCTCGACGATGCATCACGCGCCAACTGCTGATACTTTTCGTAGATCTGTGACGAGTTGCCCCGGACGCGCGCGCCTGGGCCGTTACTGTCGAAGATTTGGCTTCGGGGACTTCCCGGTTTCCTGCCGCCGCGGCCTCTTGACCGTCGTGAGTTCGGATTTTGTCTCATTTT
>JBFKGW010000032.1:0-11212 GCA_041633145.1 Alphaproteobacteria bacterium | reverse complement strand
ATGGCCGGTCTCGGCGCCCAGCCAAACCGGATTACCGCCGTGATTGGGCCCTGCATCAGCCAGGATTCCTACGAAGTGGGCGCAGAATTCCCCCAGCCGTTTCACCAGCAGGACCTCGAAAATGCGCGCTTTTTCGTGCCGGGCAGGCGCGACGGCCACTGGCAGTTCGATCTCGCCGGATATGTGCTGTCGCGGCTCGAAGCCGCGGGGATCGCGGCAGCGAGCGCGCTGGGGACTGACACCTATGGCGACGAGGACCTGTTCAGTTACCGCCGAACATGCCACCGTGGCGAACCGGATTATGGCCGCAACCTGTCGGTGATCGCCCTGGCGCAAGGGAGCTAATCTGATGCCCTATCTGATCAATTTGTTCCTGTTGACCCTGGTCGCAACACTCTTCAGCTGTGCGCTTTAGCCTACTCATAGCGCTTGCCGTACTGGCGGCATGCCAGCCCGTGCCCAAACCGTTCAGCCATGGCGGCGCCGCGCCGGACGAGCTGTTGCAACTCGCCGATGCACAAGGCATCACGGTGATGCCTATCACCGACCGCGCCGGCCAGCCGCTGGAACTGCTGACCAGGCAAATGGTTGCGGCACTACATCAGGAGAACGTGCCGGCCACTTACGGGCCCGGCAACCGGTCGAGTTATCTGTTGCTGGGACACTTCAGCACACCGCCCGAGCCACCCGCGCTGATTTGGACGCTGCAGACCCAGCAAGGCGAATTAGTTGGCCGGGTCGTGCAGTCGCTCGAAGACAAACTTGGAAAGCCGGTTGATCTAGCCAAGGCGAAGGCGTTCGCGCCCGCTGCCCATTCGCTGGCCTCGCTGATCCGTGACGATACGCCGGTCGAAGTGGTGCCGCCGGCGCTGCACGTCGGCGAAGTCGCCGGCGCGTCGGGCGACGGTAATACGCGCCTGCGCGCCGCCATGGAGCAGTTGTTGCCGCGCACCGGCCTCGAATTGGCGCCCCGCGCCACCGCCGAAACTCTCGTCCTCACCGGCAAGGTTACGCTCGCACCGGTTCGCGACGGCGCGCAGAAGGTCGAAATCGCCTGGACCGTGCGCGATCCGTTCGGCGTCGAGGTGGGTACCATCGCCCAGGGCCGCCCGGTCGCAGCCGGCAGCCTCGATGAAAATTGGGGATTGATCGCCAACGAGGCCGCCCTTGCGGGCGCGGTCGGGATCGCTCAGATGATTCGCCAGATCGACTGGAGCCAAGGCTTTCAGCCGCCGCCCAGCTAAGTAATTGCCGCCGGTAATTTCTGGCGGTTAGCCAGTTTACACGCCGCAGGCGGATTGATAGTTTCCGGCCCGCAAGTCCCGGCCAGCAATGCTGCCGGGGTGGGGTATTTGTGGGTCGACCGGCGGCGCCTGTTTAGAAAAATGCGGCGCCGTCCAACTTTCCGAGGACTGGCCGATGAAGGTGCTGGCGTGCAACAGCAATCGCCCGTTGGCCGAAGCAATTTCTGCCTACTTGAATATCGAGCTGACCAAGGCGTCGATCCGACGATTTTCGGACATGGAGGTGTTTGTCGAGATCCTCGAGAACGTGCGCGGCGAGGACGTGTTCGTCGTGCAATCGACCTCCTACCCGGCCAACGACAACTTGATGGAATTGCTGGTCACCCTGGACGCCCTGCGGCGCGGGTCGGCGCGGCGCGTCACCGCGGTCATTCCCTATTTCGGCTACGCCCGCCAGGATCGCAAAACCGGGCCGCGCACGCCGATTTCGGCCAAGCTGGTCGCCAACCTGATCACCAATGCAGGCGCCGACCGGGTGCTCACGTTCGATCTGCACGCCGGGCAAATTCAGGGCTTTTTCGATATTCCCGTCGACAATTTGTTCGCCGGGCCCCTGTTTTGCGAGGATATTAACAAGACTTACAACGGCTCGGACCTGGTAATCGTCTCGCCGGACGTAGGCGGCGTGGTGCGCGCCCGCGCGCTCGCCAAAAGGCTTGACGCAGACCTGGCGATCATCGATAAGCGCCGCGAACGCGCCGGCGTTTCCGAGGTTATGCACATTATCGGTGACGTCAAAGACCGCCACTGCATCATGGTCGACGATATCTGCGACAGCGCGGGGACGTTGTGCAATGCCGCGGTGGCCTTGACGAATGACGGCGCAAAATCGGTCGATGCCTACGTTACCCACGGCGTGTTGTCGGGCGGTGCCGTTGGGCGGGTTGCCGCATCGCCGTTGGAACGGCTGGTCATGACGGATTCGATCCAGGCGACCGAAGCGGTGCGGGTGGCGAGCAATATCCGCCAGTTGACCGTGGCGCCCCTGTTGGGCGAGGCGATCAACCGGATAAGCCAGGAGGCTTCGGTATCGAGCCTGTTTGATTAATTTCGCCGAAGCTTCGGCTCGGCCCTTCCTCGACCGGCGGCTGCACCCTTGGAGGCGAAGCCGGATCGATCCATCGGGTGGCAGCGACGTTACCGCGGCCAGCCGAAAACGGAGACTTTGATATGACGGAAACAACCACTTTCAGCGCGGAAGCGCGCACGCAGGTCGGCAAGGGGGCCGCCCGTGCCGCGCGACGTGCAGGCACAGTACCGGCGGTCGTCTACGGCGCCGGCAAGGAGCCGATGGCGATTACCATCGACCCCCGAGCGTTGCACAGCGAGATCAGCAAACCGGGCTTTTTCGCCACGCTCTACGACATCGAATGCAATGGCGCAAAGGAACAGGTGCTGTGCCGCGATTTGCAGCTGCATCCGATCACTGATGTGCCGCTGCACGCCGACTTCCTGCGGGTTACCGAATCGACGCAGATCAACGTCGATATCGCGGTGCTGTTCGAAAACGAAGAGGAAAGCCCAGGCCTCAAAGGCGGCGGCGTGTTGAACATCGTTCGTCACTCGGTCGAGGTCATTTGCCGGGCCGGCGCCATTCCGGATTCGATCGTCATCGACCTGACCGGTCGCGAGGTCGGCGACAGTATCCACATTTCCGAGGTAAGCCTGCCCGAGGGCGCACAGCCGACCATCACCGACCGCGACTTCACCATCGCCACCATCGCCGCGCCGACGCTGATGCCGGTCGAAGAAGAAGAGCTCGAGGAAGGCCTCGAAGGCGAGGATGGCGAAGGCGTTGCCGAGGAAGGCGCTGAAGGCGCCGAGGCGGCCGAAGGCGCAGAAGGCGGCGAGAGCGAGGAAAGCTAAGCGCCTCGTCACCGGAGTCATTTGGCATGCGTTTGCTGGTCGGGCTCGGCAATCCCGGGCCGAAACACCGCGACAATCGCCACAACATTGGTTTCATGGCGGCGGACGAGATCGTCCGCCGCTACAATTTTTCGGCACCGCGCGCGCGCTTTCAATCGGACTCGTTCGAAGGCACGATCGACGGCGAAAAAGTGCTGTTGCTCAAACCGACCACGTTTATGAACGAATCCGGCCGCGCGGTCGGCGAAGCGGCGCGTTTTTTCAAACTCGCCCCCGAAGACATCATCGTTATCCATGACGAAATCGATCTCGCCGCCGGCAAAGTGCGGATCAAGCGCGGCGGCGGCCATGCCGGCCATAACGGCCTGCGCAGCATTCATGCCCATCTGGGGTCGCCCGATTATGTCCGCATTCGCCTCGGCGTCGGCCATCCCGGCGACAAGGAGAAGGTGCACGGCCACGTGTTGAGCGACTTTTCCAAGCAGGATGAGAAGTGGGTCGAGGCAGAGCTCGATGCGGTCGCCCAGGCCCTGCCGGCGCTCTTCACAGGGCGCGACAGCGACTTCATGAGCCAGGTTACCATGGCCGTGCAGCAGGCGACCGGTAAGGGGCGCAAGCCATCTGCCAAGGCCGCCGGCGGATCGGCGTCCGAGCAGCCACCCACGAAAGAAGAGCCCACGCGCGAAACGGCCGCCGCATCGGAAGAGACGGCGATCGGCGCGGCGCTCAACCGCGCGCTGTCGAAGTTCCGGGGCGGCTAGCCAGCATGGGTTTCAATTGCGGCATCGTCGGCTTGCCCAATGTCGGTAAGTCGACCCTGTTCAACGCGTTGACCGCCACCGTCCAGGCGCAGGCCGCGAACTATCCGTTTTGTACCATCGAGCCGAACGCCGGCCGGGTCGCGGTGCCGGACGAGCGGCTCGAGGCGATCGCCAAGCTGGCCAAATCGGCTTCTGTCGTGCCGACCTATCTGGAGTTTGTCGATATCGCCGGCCTGGTCCGTGGCGCCAGCAAGGGCGAAGGGCTGGGTAACCAATTCCTCGGCCATATCCGCGAGGTCGACGCGATCTGCCATGTCCTGCGCTGCTTCGAGGAAAGCGACGTCACCCATGTCGAGACGACGATCGATCCGGTGCGCGATGCCGAGACTGTCGAAACGGAATTGTTGCTGGCCGATCTGGAAAGCATGGAAAAGCGCGCCGAGACGACCGAAAAGCGTGGGCGCGGCGGCGATAAAGATGCGAAGGAACAGCTCAAGGTAATAGCGCCGGTGCTCGAGGCGTTGCGCAGCGGTGCACCGGCGCGCGCCGCCGATATTCCGCCGGACCTGCAGCCCGCCTTCCGCAAGCTGCAATTGCTCACCGCCAAGCCGGTTCTGTATGTCTGCAACGTCGACGAAGCGTCGGCTGCCACCGGCAACGCGCTGTCTGAGAAAGTCGCTGCGATGGCCGCCGAACAAGGCGCCGAGTGTGTCATCGTTTCAGCCGCGATCGAAGCCGAAGTGGTGCAACTCGCCGATCCGGAAGAGCAGCAGGAGTTTCTGAGCGGCCTCGGATTATCGGAAACCGGCCTGGCCCGCGTCATTCGCGCCGGCTACCGCTTGCTCGACCTCATCACCTTTTTTACCGCCGGCCCGAAGGAGGCCCGCGCGTGGACGGTCGCCAAAGGCGCGCTGGCGCCGGAAGCGGCCGGGCGCATCCACACCGATTTTCAAAAGGGCTTCATCCGCGCCGAGACGATCAGCTACGACGAATTTATCGCTTGCGGCGGCGAGCAGGGCGCGCGCGACGCCGGCAAGCTGCGCCAGGAAGGCAAGGATTATGTCGTGCAGGACGGCGACGTGATCCTGTTCCGCTTCAACGTTTGATGGCGTCCGCCCGGGCGGCAAAACTCGGGCGGTTCTTAGTTTTCGCCCAACAGCGGCGCAGTGCTTCGTTCGAACCCGGCCAGCGCCTCGGCAATTTTGAAACGCGACGGGAACGGGAACGAGATGTGCTTCTGCACGTGGGCGTCGCGCACGTATTTCTCGATTGGCATGCCGGCGATCACACCCATGCCGCCGAACAGCTCCATGCCCTGCTCGGTCAGCCGCTGCACGGCGGTGCCGGTAAAGGCCAGCGCCATGTGCTCGAAGGGCTGCCAGTCGGCGCTGCCATCGGCGAACGCTTCGGCGTGGTCCTTCGCCCACGCCGCCGTCCAGATCAGCCGCCGCGCCGCTTCCAGGTTCATCGCCATGTCGGCGAGGGTCAGGCCGACACCTTGATGCTGGATGATCGGCTTGCCGCCGGCGACCCGCTCTTGCGTATATTTCAATGTCTCTTCCAGCGCCGCGCGCCCGAGGCCCAGCGTAATCGAGGCGACGGTGAGGAGCGTGCCCATGTCGGTGCGGCCCGGCGGCGGCGGCCCCAGGACGTGGCCCTTGGGAACACGCACGTCGTCGTAGAAGATTTCCGCGTTGTCGCCGACGCGCCGGCCGATCTTCGACATCGGATGGCGCACCAGGCCGGGGGCATCGCCCTCGACGAGAAACGCCCGGGGGCCGTCGTCGGTCTGCGCCATGGTGACGATTAGCTTGGCCAGGTAGCCGACGGTCTGGAAGTTTTTGGCGCCGTTGATCAGCCACGAGCCGTCGGGCTGCTCAACGGCCCGCGTACGGAAGCGGGCCTCTGTGGGCGTTTCGGTGAAATAGTCGAAGCCCAGATCGGTATCCGGCTCGTGAATGGCGACGGTGGTGAAATAGGTGTCGTCTTCGAGAAATTTCGGCAGGAAATAGGCCCGCTGCTCGGGCGTCATGCGCAATTCGAACCAGTCGCGCGCGCGCCGCGCCGTCAGCATGAAATAATAGGCCGTGCCGGTGTCGGCGGCGGCCAGTTCCTCGCCGACGACGCAGGCGGTGAGGTGGTCGGACGCGCCGGCGCCACCGTTCTCCTCCTGCAGCACGAAGGAGCGGAAGCCGAGTTGCGAGCCTTTCTTCAGCACCTCCCACGGAATGCGGTCTTCCCAGTTCGGCCGCGCATCGAGCTCCAGCGCGATCGGCTTGATCTCATTCTCGGCAAACTCGCGCGCCAGCTGCTGGAACGCCCGCTGTTCCTCGCTAAGTCGGATATCGAACATCGTCGCCTCCTTTTTTGGGGCTAAGGATAATGCGCGTCAGACAGGCTGTCGTGACCCAGATCAATCGCGCGGTTGTTGTCTTGGAGCTTCCAGAGCGCGCCGTAGAACGCGGATGCGCAGCTGATAATTCGCTATCTCGCCGCAGGAAGCGAACACACGATGGACGGCCAGCGGTGGCGCAAGCCCTCCGAACCGACGCACCAATGTCCGCAAAGGTCATCCCACCGGTGGTCATGACCTGCGGCAAAATGCAACCAATATGACCCATTAACGGACATCGTGATCGGCAAATCACCTATCGAGTCGGTCTGCATGAATCCGGCGTCGGGTCGGGGAATCGCTTGCCTTCCGCCCCCACAGCCACCATGTTGGTAGGGTGAATACCGACGCCGGTCGGCGGATTTCGGTGGAATGTACACCGTACCCTTCCTGATTTTCCTCCAATCGTTTGAGCATGGTTCACACTTCCGGGACACGTTGGACCGGAGGTAACAATTCGATATGGGACTACCTAAAACATGACTATCGGTACCGTAAAATTCTTTAATCAGACCCGAGGATTCGGCTTTATCTCGCCTGAGGACGGGACAAAGGACGTATTCGTTCACGTCTCGGCCGTCGAGCAGGCCGGTATGGGCTACCTCTCGGAAGGCCAGAAGGTCACGTTCGACGTCCAGCCGGACACCCGCGGACCAAAGGCCGTCAATCTGCAAGAAGCCTAATCATTCGGATCAGACTTTAGATTGTGAATTATGGAAAGGGACCGAGCCGTGGCTCGGTCCCTTTTCTTTGTGCAGGATCATTGTGCCGACAGTGATTCACGCTTTGTATAGCATGTTCGGTTTGGCTCATTTGCCGCGACAAACACCTATTGCGGGCCAAGTTTTTTGCTTTCGCACATCAGACGATTTCAGCCGCCATGCGGAGATCTAAACGGCGAAGAGAACGCTACGTCAGCGTGGCTTGATTAGCCCTTCCAACGGCATGTCATTAAAATGTTCGCCTCTTCAGCGCCGCGCCCGCTATGATAAGCCAACCGTGCCGCGCCATCCTCGCGCGGCGTTCAAACATAACAAGCAGGGAGAGAAAGCCATGGGCTACGATCTATCGCTCACCACGTCCGACGGCCACACGCTCGACGCCTACGCCGCCGAGCCTGACGGAACCGCGCGCGCCGGCATGGTGATCATTCAGGAAATTTTCGGCGTCAACGACGACATCCGCGAGACCGTCGATAATTTTGCCAAAGAAGGCTATCACGCCATCGCGCCGGCGCTGTTCGACCGGGTCGAGAAGGGCATCGTTCTTGGCTTCGACGAAGCGGACATCGCCACGGGCCGCGAGACCAAGGGCAAGCTCGACTGGGATAATGCGATGGCCGATGTCGCCGCCGCGGTCGAGCATGTCAAAGGCGCCGGCAAGGTGGGCATCGTCGGCTTCTGTATGGGCGGCTCGGTCGCCTGGTTTGCGGCGGCACGGACACCTGTCGATGCGGCGATTTGCTACTACGGCGGCGATATTCCCGCCAACAAAGGCGAAGCGCCGCGATGCCCGGTGATGTTCCATTGGGGCGCCGAGGACGCGAGTATCCCACTCGACGGCGTCGCGGAGGTCGAAGCAGCGCACCCCGATATCCCAAGCTTCATCTATGAAGGCGCCGGCCACGGTTTCAGCTGCTCGCGGCGCGGGTCCTACCACAAGGTGTCGGCCGGTCAGGCGATGGAGCGCACGCTGGCCTTCGCCGCGGAAAATCTCGGCTAGGGATAGTTTTAATCGTCGCTGGCAAACGCCAGGAACACGCCGCAGGCTTCTTCCGACGAAACAATGACCGCTTCGCTGCTGTCGCGCTCGAAGGCGACCTGCTGGCCCGACAGATAGAGGGCGGTCACCTGCGGATCGGCGACCGATAGGGTGAGCGCCGCCGGGCGCGGCAACGGCAGGCTCTCGTTGAACTTTTTGTCGTAGTGGCGTTCGGGGAAAGCCTTGGGCGTGACGAACCACAATTCGTCGTTGCCGGTATCGACGGTGATGCTGCCTTTGCGCTCGTCGCCGTGCACCGCATCGGCGCCAAACAGCTTGGCATAGGCTTCGCCAACGCCGGCCACGCTCTCCATCACGATGGTGACCTCGGAAATGCCGCGGGCGCCGTTGGGATGCGATAGCCAGGCCGAGCGGCGCACCTTCTCCGGCGTCAGATGTTGGCAGGCGAAGGTATTGAGCCCCGGGGTGAATTCGGGCGGTAGAAAGATATTGCGGAAGCGCAGTGTCTCGTCACCATCGTCGAGTTCGAGCAAGCGCTGCAGGTCCTGCGGCTCGGCCGCATCCGAACCGTGCGCGCGCAGCCAATGGTAGGTGCGATCCGCGTCCTCGGTCGCCAGCGCGACATTCAACAGCCCATCGCCGGTTTTCAGAAATTCATCAAGGTTATGGATGTGCTGGCTGGGATCGACGATACCGATCAACTCCACATAGTCGGTCTCGAACATCACCGTGTAGTTGCCGGTACCCCAGCCGACGTGGCGGCCGCGCGGCGTTACCGTGAAGCCGAGGCGGGTATAGGCATCCCGCGCCGCCTCCAGATCGGCGACGCCGACGAGTGCATGGTCGATACCGACGATCGGCTGCAGCGCCGCTGCGCTATCGTTGCCGGTGTCGCTCATCTACAAATCCACGCCTACCGCGTTTGGCGATCGGTACCACATATTCAGCATTCCCTCCGCGTTCGACGCCAATGGTCGAACACGTAAAAGTAGTTTCTATTATACCGGTTCTCCCCCCAACCGGGCCGCGTCAGCCGTTATCCTATTGTATTACGGTCGGCGGACAGCGGCAAATCGCTCTTGTGGGCTTATTTCCCGCCGAGAATCCGGCCCGCCACCGCATCGAGGCGGTCCGCGACCGCCGCATCGCGAGCGTCCGGGGCGGTAATCACCGCCGAATCGAGCGAAGTATGGCAGCCGCTGGTGCACTGCACGTCGCGGCCGGTGAGCCGCGGCGCTAACGCTTTGACCAAGGCGCGCGCCTTGTCGGCGTTTTCCATCAAGACTTTGATCACCTGATCGACGGTAACCGCGTCATGCTCGTCGTGCCAGCAATCGTAGTCGGTGACCATGGCAACGGTGGCATAGCAGAGCTCGGCCTCGCGCGCGAGCTTGGCTTCCGGCATGTTGGTCATGCCGATCACCGAGCACCCCCAGGAGCGGTACAGTTCCGATTCGGCCTTGGAGGAGAATTGCGGTCCCTCCATCACCAGGTAGGTGCCGCCGCTGCGGCAGTCGATCCCGGTCGCTTCGGCGGCCGCGGCCAGATAGCCGGTCAAGCGGCCGCACACCGGATCGGCCATCGATACATGGGCGACCAAACCGGTTTCGAAAAAGGATTTGGTGCGCGCGAACGTGCGGTCGATGAACTGGTCGACCAGCACAAAGGTGCCCGGCGGCAGATCCTCGCGCAGCGAGCCGACCGCCGACAGCGAGACGATTTCGGTTACGCCGGCGCGTTTTAACGCATCGATGTTGGCGCGGAAGTTGAGATCGCTCGGCGGCACCCGGTGACCCCGGCCATGGCGCGGCAGGAAGACCACCGGCAGCCCCTCGAGGGTGCCGAACATCAGCTCGTCGGACGGTTCGCCGAATGGCGAGCTGACCGCCTGCCAGCGCACGTCGGTCAAGCCGTCGATATCGTAGATACCGCTGCCGCCCAGGATGCCGAGGACCGGCGGCGTGCCGGGTTCTGCGTTCGTGTTCATTGCTGGCGTGGCAGCAACTCGAGCATTTCGGCGGCGCGCGCGGGCTCGACCGGTTCGGCATCGAGCTCGCGCATGATGCGCACCGCTTTCTCGACCAACTGGCCGTTGGTGCCGAACTCGCCCTTGCCGAGGTACAGGTTGTCCTCCAGGCCGACCCGCACGTGGCCGCCCGAATTCACCACTTCGGCGACGATGGGAAATTCCCAACGGCTGATGCCGAAGGCCGCCCAGTTGGCGTTTTTCGGCAGCATGTCGTGCATCGCCTGCACCATTTTGGGCGTCGCCGGCGCGCCGTAGGCGATGCCGAGGCACAGCTGGAACAGCGGCGGCGATTCGACCAGACCCTGTTCGACGAACTCGTTGGCCAGGCGAATCTGCCCGGCGTCGAACACTTCCAGTTCGGGCTTGACCCCGGCGTCCTTGATGAGCTCGGCCATGCGCCGCAGATGACCCGGCGTATTCATGAACACGTGCTCGCCGAAGTTCATCGTGCCCATATCCAGCGTACAGATATCCGGCCGCAGCTCCAGCACATGGCGCACCCGCACCTCCGGCGGGTTCAGGGTGGTTCCCTCGCCGCCGACCCGCGGGTTCTCTTCGCTGGGCACGTAACGGCCGCCCTCGCCAGTCGTCAGGTTGATCAAAACATCGCAGCCCGAATCGCGAATGCGCTCGACGACCTCGCGAAAATGCGCCGGGTCGGCTGACCGCGCGCCGGTTTCCGGATCGCGCACGTGAATGTGCGTCACCGCCGCACCGGCCGCGCGTGCCTCGATACAGGCCTCGGCGATCTGCTTCGGCGTGATCGGAAAATTCGGATGATTGTGGAAATTCATGTGGCCGCCGGTCACGGCGCAGGTAACGATCGTTTCGCGAGCCATCTGCCCTCCCCCTATGTCGCTGCTAAATGGCTACCATCAGCGGCGCGCGGCGTCACCCCCATGTCGCCCACGAAAAAACCGCCGGCGTTGCCACCGGCGGTTCCTTCGTCGAATTCGCCACGCACTCAATGCAAACTCGACCAAACTTTTCGCTTGGTGGCATAGAGCAACGCGCTCAACACCAGCATAAACAGAACGACCTTCCAGCCGATCCGCTTGCGCTGTTCCATTTCCGGCTCAGCCGCCCAGTGCAGGAAGTTGCTGACATCCCAAGCCATGTTCTCGACGGTCGCCGGGGT
>JBFKGW010000031.1:0-11280 GCA_041633145.1 Alphaproteobacteria bacterium | reverse complement strand
CCTTTATCCATCCCTATGACGATCCTCTGGTGGTCGCCGGCCAGGGCACGATCGGCCTGGAGATGCTGGCCGATCTGCCGCAACTGGACACCATCGTCGTTCCGATCGGCGGTGGCGGTCTAATCGCCGGGATTGCGACGGCGGCCAAGGCCGTCAAACCCGACATCCAGATCATCGGTGTCGAGACAGCGCTCTATCCGTCGATGCGCGATGCGCTGGCCGGTCAGCCGGTTGATGCCGGCGGCACGACCCTGGCCGAGGGTATTGCGGTCAAAACGCCGGGGAAGATCACGCTTCCCATCGTCCGCGACCTGGTCGACCGGATTATCGTGCTCGACGAAGCGACTATAGAAAGCGCAGTCGAGCTGATGGCCGATGCCGGCCGCCTGGTGGTCGAGGGCGCCGGCGCGGTGGGTCTTGGGGCGGTTATGGCCGAACCGAACCTGTTTCGTGATCGCGTCACTGGCTTGGTGGTCAGCGGCGGCAATATCGATATGCGCGTTTTCGCCTCGGTTCTGCTGCGCGGTCTGGTGCGTGGCGGTCGATTGGTGCGCCTGCGCATCCAGATCACCGATGCGCCCGGCAATCTGGCCCGGGTCAGCCAAATCATTGGCGAGGCCGGCGGCAATATCGTGGAAATCGTGCACCAGCGCCTGTTCTACGATGTGCCAGTAAAACAGACCGGTATCGACGTTGTGATCGAAACCCGCAATACCGCGCATGCCGCGGAAATCCGAGAAAAGCTGGAAGCCGCAGGATTGCACGCTTTTACTTTGAGTGACGTGGCCGGCTCACGGGGCCCCTAAACGGCTTATTAACCGTTCTCAAGCAATGTAACCCGGCGGAAATACCGCGGTAATTGCCGGCCGGGAGTGCCATGTTTGTCATCATCGGATGGGTCTTCGTCCTAGCGTGCGTGCTAGGGGGATATATAGCAATGGGCGGCAAGCTCGCCGTGCTATTTCAGCCCTTCGAGCTGGTCATCATCGGTGGCGCGGCCGCCGGTGCGTTCATTGCCGGCAATCCGAAATGGGTAATCAAATCTGCCGGCGCCGGCATCAAGGCGGCGATGAAGGGTCCCGCCAACAGCAAAGACGATTATCTCGAACTTCTGTCGATGATGTACACCACCTTCAAGCTGGCCAAGACCAAGGGTAATCTGGTCCTTGAGCAACACATCGAGAACCCGGAAGAAAGCACCCTGTTCGCCAACTTTCCCGGCTTCTTGGACGACCATCACGCGGTCGAATTTTTCTGCGACTACCTGCGTTTGGTTACGCTCGGCACGGAAAAAGCGCACGAGTTGGAAGCGCTGATGGATGAAGAGATCGAAATCCATCATCACCAGGATGAAACCATCGCCGGCTCCATTCAGGGCATGGCCGACGGTCTGCCGGCGCTCGGCATCGTTGCCGCGGTGCTCGGCGTTATCAAAACCATGGGCTCGATTACCGAGCCGCCGGAAATCCTCGGTAAGCTGATCGGCGGCGCACTTGTCGGCACCTTTCTCGGCGTGTTGTTGGCCTATGGTTTTGTCGGCCCGCTGGCGACTGCGATTACCGGCGCGCAGGAAGCCAACAGCAAATACATCGGTTGCATCAAGGCCGGCATCCTGGCCCACGTGCAGGGCTATGCGCCTGCCGTATCGGTGGAATTTGCCCGCAAGTCGCTGATGGCGAACGAGCGCCCCTCGTTTGCCGAACTCGAGGAGGCGACCGCTGCCGTTCCGACAGTCTAAGCAGCGGCGGGCAATCGAGGTTCCATGACGGACGCCAATATCGACCAACCGATAATCGTCAAGAAAGTCAAGAAAGGCGGCCACGGGCACCATGGCGGCGCCTGGAAGGTGGCCTATGCCGATTTCGTGACCGCCATGATGGCGTTTTTCTTACTGTTGTGGCTGCTCAACGCAACCACGGAAGAGCAGAAGATGGGGCTCGCCGACTATTTCTCGCCCGCCTCGGTGTCCGATCCAAATAGCGGCTCTGGCGGTGTGCTTGGCGGCGTGACAATCAGCGTCGACGGTGCTCAAGTCTCATCGGGCGGCCCTAGTGAAGGCGGCGCCACATTGCCGATACCGCCATCGGCCACCAAACCGATCGAAAACGAAAGCGAAGAGCCGACAGACGAAGAACCCGAACCCGATACGGCCGAAGAAGTTGATCAGGAAAGCGTCGAAGAACTCCTGGCGCGGCGCGAACAGGAACAATTCGAAGCCGCCGAAGAGGCCCTGCTCGAAGCCATCGAATCGGTGCCCGCCTTGGAGGCGCTGCAAGACAGTCTGCTTATCGAGCAAACGCCCGAAGGGCTACGCATTCAATTGATCGATCAGTCCGGGTTATCGATGTTCGCTTCCGGCAGCGCGCAACCCAACGAGCAACTGGTCCAACTGATTGGGCTGGTCACCCAAGTGGTGACGCAGCTGCCCAACAAGCTGTCAATTTCCGGTCATACCGACAGCGTACCCTACCGAACCGACAATGGTTATACCAACTGGGAACTCAGTTCCGACCGCGCCAACGCCGCGCGCCGCCTGCTGGTCGACGGCGGTCTTGGGCAGGAGCGGGTCGCCAATGTGCAGGGCCGCGCGGCGACCGAACCGCTACTGCCGGAGGATACGACCAGTCCGAGCAACCGACGCATCAGTATCGTGCTGTTACGCGAGAACACTCTGCCCGCCCCGCTCCTCGACGATGCCGCCGGCGCCAATATTTTCAAAGACGAGTCGAATCCATTGCCGTCCAACAGCGTGCCCGAGCAGCCGCCGATTCCCGCACCACAACCGGGCGAAACGCTAAAAGACGCCCGCACCCTGAATATCGATTCACAAGGTTAACGGCGCGCCGTTAATCTGGTCCTCGGATTTGCCGACGCCCCCAGTTATCGATACAGTCGAGTCAGCCAACGCCGTCTCACGGGACGTCCGGGGCGCGTTTGGCGTAATATGAACGCACTCGAATCGATGACCAGCCACGCTTCGAAACCGCCGCTTGTTTTCTACCGGACCGGCCCGATGCCGTGCCCGTATCTATCCGGTCATGTCGAGCGCAATCTGTTTACCGAGCTGCGCGGCGTGCAGGCGCAGGAGCAGCACGAAACCTTGACCCGCGCGGGCTTCCGACGTTCGCACCACATCGTGTACCGGCCGGCGTGTCCTGGTTGTGCAGGTTGTGTTCCGGTGCGGATCGATGCGGCGCAGTTCCGTGCGAGCCGTTCGGAACGCCGGGTGTTGCGGCGCAATGCCGACTTGTCGGCAACCCTGGTCGAGCCGATCGCGACGGACGAGCATTACACCGTATTTGCCGCCTACCAAAGCGACCGCCACAGCGATGGCGAGATGGCGGCGATGACCTTCTCCGATTTCCGGGCGATGATCGAGGATACGGTCGTCGATACCCAACTCGTCGAGTTCCGCACCGAGGACGGCGAGTTGGTTGGCGGCTGTCTGGTCGACCGTATCAGCGACGCTTTTTCGGCCGTCTACAGCTACTACGATCCCAACAAGCGCGACCGCAGCTTGGGCAACTATATGATCTTGTGGTTGGTCGATACGGCGGCCAGCATTGGCCTGTCGTATGTCTATCTGGGCTACTGGATCGAAGCCTGCGACAAGATGTCTTACAAAACGCGCTACCGGCCGATTGAGCTGTTGGGCGACACCGGCTGGGAACAATTATAGGGACCGCCAAGCTCCGGAAACCCGCCCCGCCAAGCAGCGCGGCGTTCATACTTTCGTATAGGGTTGGGAGCGTTGCCCAAACTGAGGGGCTGGCATAAGGTGCGGGCAAATCGATCGGTCAAAAATTGGTAATATCCGATCGGCACTGAATTTACCGGTGCGGCATAGTGATGACGTCGAGGCACGTATCGGGAAATTTCCAAACGAAAAAATGTCAGGGAGATCATTATGGAAAGACGTAAATTCATCAAAACTGCCGGTGTCGCGGGTGTCGGCAGTGCCGCGCTTGCCGCGTCGAGCTTCCCGAAGCCGGCGTTGGCGCAGCAGCGCGTCGAGCTCGCCATGGTTACCACCTGGCCGCGCGACTTCCCCGGCCTCGGCACCGGCGCCCAGCGCATGGCCAAGCGTCTCGCCGACATGTCGGAAGGCCGTATCCAGGTACAATACTTTGCCGCTGGCGAACGCGTCGGCGCATTCGACTCGTTCGACGAAGTCGCCTCGGGCAACGCCCAGGCTTATCACGCCGCCGACTACTATTGGAAAGGCAAGCATCCTGGTTGGGCCTATTTCACCTCGGTGCCGTTCGGTCTGACCTACACCGAGATGAATGCCTGGATCCGCTTTGGTGGCGGCCAGGATTTGTGGGACGAACTCGCCGGCAGCTTTGGCTTGAAAGCCGTGATGGCCGGCAATACCGGCGTCCAGATGGGCGGCTGGTTCAACAAGGAAATCAACACCGCCGACGACCTTAAGGGTCTCAAGATGCGTATTCCGGGCCTCGGCGGCGACGTCATGGCGAAACTGGGCGCTTCACCCGTCTCCTTGCCGGGCGGGCAGATCTACGAGAACCTCGTCTCCGGCGCGATCGATGCCACCGAGTGGGTCGGCCCCTGGAACGACAGCTTCATGAAGTTCTATGAGGCCGCCAAATTCTACTATTTCCCGGGCATGCACGAGCCGGGCTCGATGTTGTCGTTCGGTATGAACAAAACGTTCTGGGATGGTTTGTCGACCGTTGACAAAACGATGATCGAAGCTGCGGCGGCCATGGAAAATGACGTCATGATGGCCGAATACAACGCCCGCAACGGTTCCTCACTGGCCACGTTGATTAGCGATCAGGGCGTTGAGCTGCGTGAATTCAGTGACGAAATCTACGACAGCTTCGGCACCGCGGCGAACGAAGTGTTCGAGGAAGTGCGGGCTCACAGTGATCTCGCCAACCGCATCCACGAGAGCTTCCTGAAAGCGCGTTCGGAAGTCGGTGGCTGGGCGAACATCTCTGACGTTGCCTATCTGCGCCAGCGCAACCGCGTGCTCGGCCTATAGACCAAGCAATCGAAGAGAGCACACATAAAGAAAGCGGAGCCTCCGGGCTCCGCTTTCCGCGTCCCCATAAACAGAACGTGATTTGCTGAATGCCGGTTCACCCGTTGTGTTCTAAACCCGTAATAGAGCCGTTACGATGAACGGCATCTGGGTGTCTGAGCGATGACCGCGACAACCGTCGAAACCCGGTCGTGGGAAATCAACGGCACGGATGTGGCAAGCCGCGCTGTCGCCTGGACGATCGTCGTCACCGCGCTGGCGTTCCTGGTGAACAATTACCTCATCTTCTGGCGCGACTGGCCGGGCATCATCAATTTCTTCTCGCATCAGGGCTGGTTCGGTTTCGAGCCGTTGCGGACGCCGCTGGAAAGCCAGGACGTGGCGCTGGGCTGGTTCCAGGTCGCCAGTTACGTGCTGCTCATCGCGGCAGTTATCGGTTTCGTTCTGATGACGCGCGCCCGGCCGCTGCGGGGCGACGCAGAAAAACTATCGGCAATGGCGTCCTACATCATCCGCGTCGCCTTTTGGTCGGTATTGCTGATCGGCCTCGTCGATAGCGTTATTTCTTTTGTCCGCGTCGAGGGATTTTTACCCGCTTTGGTCGGTGATGAGCTCGCCAAGCAGCTTGGCCAATCGCGGTTCCGGGGTACCTTCGTCCACTACCCGCTCATTTTGGTATCGCTGGTCATCGCTTATTTTGTCCGCGCCCTGGGCTTTGTCTGGTTGGCCCTGCTGGTCGTTTTGGCCGAATTCCAAATCGTCATCGTCCGCTTCATTTTTTCCTACGAACAGGCGTTCTTGGGCGACCTCGTTCGGTTCTGGTACGCGGCGCTATTCTTATTCGCCAGCGCCTATACGCTGATCGAAGAAGGCCATGTTCGCGTCGACGTGCTCTACACCGGGTTCAGCGCGCGCGGCAAAGCATGGACCAACGCGCTCGGTTCGCTTTTGCTGGGCGTGCCGTTGTGCTGGACCATTCTGTCGCTCGGTATGTGGAGCAAGGCCACCGTCATTAACAGCCCGCTGCTGTCGTTTGAGACGACGCAGGCCGGCTTCGGCTTGTACGTGAAATACCTGATGGCCGGGTTCCTCGCCGTCTACGCACTGTCGATGATGGTACAGTTCACCAGTTATTTCCTCTCCAACGCCGCCGATTTGCGTAACGAACCGGGCGGGCGGCCGTCGCCCAGCGGCTCCGGCCATTAGACTGTCGAACGCCGGTAACAAACGACGATGGAACTGTTTTTCCTAGCACTGCTCGTCTTGACCATGGCCGGCGCCCTCGCGGTCGGCTTTCCGGTCGCCTTCGCGCTACCGGGTTCGGCGATTCTGACCATTGGCATCGCGTCGCTGGCGGGTGCCATTTTCGCCGGCGATGTCAGCGCCTATTTCGCCCAGGACGGACCGGTGCAATGGCTCACCGCGGGCGTTACCAACTTTCGCGGCGTCTATTGGGAGGTCGAGCGCGATACCCTGATCGCGGTGCCGCTGTTCGTGTTCATGGGCATCATGCTGCAGCGCTCAAAGATCGCCGAAGATCTTCTAGTCACCATGGCGCAGCTGTTCGGCCCGGTCCCCGGCGGCTTGGGTATTTCGGTCGTCCTAGTCGGCGCCCTGCTCGCCGCGACGACAGGCATTCTCGGCGCGACGGTGGTGGCGATGGGGCTGATCTCACTGCCGGCGATGTTACGCAACAACTATTCGAAGCCGTTGGCCACCGGCACCATCGCGGCGGCCGGTACGCTGGGCCAGATCATCCCGCCGTCGATCGTCCTGATCATTCTCGCCGACCAGTTGTCCAACGCGACCGACCAGGCCGCAACGTTGCGCCAGGTGCAATACAAAAACGCGACCGGCCAATCGGTGCTGCCGACCGAGTTCGGCATCACCTCGACCAGTGCCGGCGATATGTTCTTGGGCGCGTTTTTCCCCGGCTTGGTGCTGGTTGGGCTCTACGCGCTCTACATTTTGATTACCGCGTTGGTGCGGCCCCGGTCGGCGCCGGCGGTGCCGGCGGAAGGCAAGTACGATCTGCAGTTCGCGTTCCGCGTCGTCCTCGCCCTGGTGCCGCCGCTGACCTTGATCCTCGCCGTTTTGGGCTCGATCATTCTCGGCATCGCCACGGTCAACCAGGCCGGCGCGATTGGCGCCATCGGCGCGATGATCATGGCCGGCTACCGGTTGATGGAAGGCAAGCGCGGCGCGTTTACGCCGGCGATTATCGCCATCATTTCGGTCGTTGCCATTCTCGTATTGCTCGGCCAGTTCGATCTCAACGTCAAAAGCATCGATACGAGACGCGACGCCATCGGTATCGCGCTAGCGGCCACCGCCGTGTTCGGCTTGTTGGTTGCCGTGGGCTGGAGCGGTTGGCGCACAATAAAAATCGACGACACCTTGCGCGGCGTCATGGTGGAAACCGCCAAGACGACCTCGATGGTGTTCATCATCCTGCTCGGCGCGGCGATGTTGACCGCTGCCTTCCGCAGTTTCGGCGGCGAGGAGTTGGTGAAGGAGTTCCTTACCGGCCTGCCCGGCGGCTTCTGGACGCAATTCGTTGTCGTCATGGCGGTGATTTTCTTACTCGGCTTCTTCCTCGATTTCATCGAAATCGCCGTGGTCGTGGTGCCGATCATCGCACCGATCCTGTTGGCCGATCCGGCGGCCAATGTGACCGCCGTTTGGCTGGGCGTGATGATTGGCGTCAATATGCAGACCTCGTTCCTGACGCCGCCGTTCGGCTTCGCCCTGTTCTATCTGCGCGGCGTCGCGCCGGTCGAAGTGAAGACCCTCGAGATCTACCGCGGCGTCGTCGCCTTTATCATTTTGCAGCTGGTCGGCCTGGGTATCGCCGGCATCTTCCCGAGTCTGGTGAACTTCCTGCCCAACCAGTCCTTCCTGACCGCCGAGACGGCGCCGCCGCCAAAGAACCCGCGCCTGCAACAGTGCCTCGAGGAACACATCTTCGCTTTCTACGACGAGAATAGCGACGCGCTGCAGACGCAGATCCAACAGGCGATGCGGATCGATATCAGCTACCTGCCGGAAAAACGCCAAAATGAACTGGCCAAGAGCTTCGACCTGGCGCTGGGCACCTTCGATCTGGTGACCAAGGTGCGCGCCGCCGAATCTGCTATTGCTCAGGCAACCGTCGGCTATCGCCCCTTGCATATCAGCGTACGTCGGTTGCAGGACCGCATCAGAGACATCGAAGAAGAAATCCAGGAGCTGACCCAGGACCTCAATCGTCTCAAACGCAGAGAGGCGCCGCCGCCCGAAGAGGTCGAAAATCTCGAACGCACCATCGACCAGTTGAGTACCGGAAAGGCTGCGCTGGAGGCGGAAATTCCGGAAACCTGGGAAGATGAGCGCAAGCAGTTCGTCACGCTGCTAAACGCCGAGAAAAAAGCCCGCAGAGACTACCGGCGCAATGTCGACCGGGCCTACGAGCCGGTGCAGGAAGTGATCACCCTGTCGGCTTCGGGCGATGCGTTGGCGACGATCGCGGATGAGATCGAAGGACTGGTTGCGATCGCCGAGACCGCGCCGGTCGCCGACGTCAAGGCAGCGATTAAAACCGCCCGCAGTACCCTCAGCCAGGCGGCGCCTGATACTAGCGCGATCAGCTCACTCCTGACCAAGGGTGATCGGGCGTTGCGGCCGGACGGCAGGGGCCGCGAGAAAACCGTCGATTTCGTGCGACAAGCCATTGAGGTTTACCAAACCGAAGTCGACTGGCGCCGGCGCGCTGCCGGTGAACTGGCGGCCGGTTTGGCCAGCTACGACGACGCGATCAAGCACTCGATCGGGGTTCGCCTGCAGGAGCGCCTGCCGGCCAGCATCGCCCGCAGCGTCGCCACCTGCCGGTCGCACCACCAGGACATCTCGCTCAACTTCTAACGTGTTGTCCCGTTGGGGACCCCGAGAGTACCGCGCTAGCCGACGCGACCTGACAATAGCCGCCAGGCGAATGGCAAGAGCGCTGCGGCGAGTGCGATCTTGACGACAGCGCCGACCAGAAACGGCGTCAGGCCGCTCGCGACTGCCTTGTCAAAATCACCAAGGAATATTGCCAACCAAGTAACGCCGGGGACGAAAATCAAGGCGGTGCCCAGGGTCATTGCAATGAGCGTGCGCACACCATTGCGGTCCCAACCCTGTTCCGCAAGCCAACCGACAAGCACCGCAGCGAGAAAGAAACCGACCAGATAGCCGCCGGTCGGTCCGGTCATATAGGCCAAGCCGCTACCGCTGGCGAATACCGGCAAACCAATCGCGCCTTCGGCCAAGTAAAGCAACAGCGTTGCGCCGCCAAGCTTTATCCCGAAGGACATGCCAATGATTAACACGGCAAACGTTTGCATGGTCATCGGAACCGGCCACATGGGTACCTGAATTTTGGCTGAGATGGCGACGAATATGCTGCCGAGCACCGCGAGGACGACGGTACGTATAGCACGTGGAAGCACCGGCAAGGCATCCGCAGGCCAGACTGCGCTCGCTAGCGTCGGCTGGAGTTGTACGCTGGTCGCCATTCCTCTGGTCCCCTTTGTTCGGTGTAGTGGCCCGCAAATCGGTGCCCGTTGTTAACACTTCGCCTCAGCGTGAACAATAAACCGGCGTCGCCTAGTTCTGCTCACGAGAAGGTATTCGAGCGTGGAAAGCCCGGTGGCGGCAGCCGGCCCGCTTGTGCTCGCTTACCGATCCAATTGGCGAGGTCCTTCTGCTCAAAAGTGCGGTGGCGCCCGCCGGTGCGCACCGTCAGGCCCTCGGCCAAAGTAAACGTCAGCGCGTCGCGCAGGCCGCCGTCTTTGTAGCTTTGCAGCTTGACGCCCCGTCCCCGCGTCATCTCGGGTAGATCGGACAGCGGGAAGATCAGCATTTTCCGGTTATCGCCGATCACGGCGACATGATCGCCTTCGGCGGCGACGCAGGCCTGCGCCTCGACGTCGCCGCGCACGTTCAAGACCTGCTTGCCGGATCGCGTCTGCGCCGCCACTTCAGCCTCCGGCACAATGAAGCCGCGGCCGTCGCTGGAGGCGACGAACAGCTTGCGGTCGGGCTGGTGCACCAACAGGGCGACAATGTCGGCATCGTTGCCGAGGTCGACCATCAGGCTGAGCGGCTCGCCGTGTCCGCGGCCGCCGGGCAGCTTATCGACGCCGATCGTGTAGAAGCGGCCGTTGGTGGCGAACACCAGCAATTTGTCGGTGGTCTCCGCCGGGACAATGAAGCGGTTCGTGTCGCCCTCTTTATATTTTAGCGACGCTTCGTCGACATTGTGCCCCTTGATCGTCCGCACCCAACCCTTCTGCGAGCAAACCACGGTGACCTGTTCGCGCTCGATGATCGCTTCGACCGGTACCATGACCGGCTCCGGCGCAGCGCCGATCATCGTGCGCCGCCGGCCGATCTCGGTCTTGGGACCAAATTTGGCTTTGATCTCGGCAATTTCCGTGCCCAGTTGCGCGAGCCGTTTCTTGCGGTCGCGCAAGAGCGCCTTTAGCGATTTTTGCTCGGCCTCGAGTCCGGTGACTTCTTCCTGAATGGCGATTTCTTCCAGCCGCCGCAGGGCGCGCAAGCGCATGTTCAAGATCGCTTCGACTTGGGCGTCGGTGAGCTTCCAGCGCTTCTTCATCACCGCTTTCGGGTCGTCTTCCTCGCGAATGATCTGAATCACTTCGTCGAGGTTGAGATAGACCACCATGAAGCCCTGCAGGACCTCGAGCCGGTTGGCGATCTTCTCCAGGCGGTACTTGTTGCGCCGCACCAAGACGTCGTGGCGGTGGTCGAGGAAGGCCTGCAAGATCTCGCGCAGCGACATCACCCCAGGCGTCTGGTCGGCGTCGAGCACGTTCATGTTCAAACTGATACGGGTTTCCAGCTCGGTTTGGCGGAACAGGCTTTCCATCAACACCGTGGGTTCGACGTTGCGGCTTTTGGGTTCCAGGATCAGGCGAATGTCCTCGGCCGATTCGTCGCGAACATCGGCCAGCATCGCCAGCTTGCGTTGTTGCAGCAGGTCGTCGATGCGTTCGACCAGCCGCGACTTTTGCACCTGGTAGGGGATTTCCGTGACGACGACTTGGTACTGGCCGCGGCCCAAGTCCTCGACTTCCCATTTCGCGCGAACCCGGAAGCTGCCGCGGCCGGTACTGTAAGCCTCGACGATCGTCTCGCGGTCCTCGACCAGCTCACCGCCGGTCGGGAAGTCCGGACCCGGCATCAAATCGACCAGCTTGCCGATCGTCGCCTTGGGCGTTTTCAGCAGG